>JAHFBK010000200.1 GCA_023250035.1 Candidatus Dadabacteria bacterium | reverse complement strand
GATGTATTCTTTTCTGATGTAGATCTTTATTATAAAGCAGAAAGGATGTGGTATGGAGACCAAAGAGGGCTCGAAAATCCTAAGGTTAAGAGCGCAACTATATGCCCTGAGCATTGCGGGCTCTGTAATATGCACACAAGTGTTAGTTCACTGCCTATTATAGACCTCACTAACAGGTGTAATCTTACTTGCCCTGTTTGTTTTGCTAATGCTAATGCAGCAGGCTACCTCTATGAGCCAACATTTGACGAGGTAGTTAAGATGCTTGAGACCCTTCTTACCCAGAGACCAGTAGCTTGTGATAGGGTTCAATTCTCTGGTGGAGAGCCAACAATACATCCTGATTTCTTGAAGATAGTGAAAACCGCGCATGATATGGGGTTTGAGTATGTTCAGGTAAACACAAATGGTATTAAGAGTTCTGAACTAGAGTTTGCTCAAGCATGCAAAGAAGCAGGTGTTGAGAGTTTCTATCTTCAATTTGACGGAATTGATGATTCGATATTCAAGAAGACAAGAGGGGAGCCTCTTCTTGAGTATAAATTTAAGACAATAGAGAATGCAAGGAAGGTTGGCCTCAGTATTATCTTAGTTGACACTGTTATCAACGGTCTTAACAACCATCATGTAGGTAAGGTTATGCAACTTGCAATAGATAACTATGATGTGATCAAGGGTGTTGCATATCAGCCCGTTTCACTCACTGGAAGAATCGCAAAAAGGCAGAGGATGGCGCTAAGATACACCCTGGGTGACCTTGCTCACGACATGGAGAAACAGCTTGGTTTTGTTAATGCAAAGGAAGACTGGTTTCCAATGGCATGCTCAGTTCCTCTTGGTAGATTGGTGGGAGCCCTTAAAGGAAAACCTTCCCTTACAGTATCCTGTCATCCACATTGTTCAATGGGAACATATCTCTTCTTGGAACAAGGGACTGGAAGGATTATACCAGTATCAAGATTTGTTGATTTGGAAGGACTTCTTGGCGCAGTAAATGAGATATCAAATCAGATAAAGCCGGGTTCAAACTTCAACCTTCTTTCTCAGGCAAAAACCTTTCTTAAGCTTAAAAAATATTTCAAGGCTGATAAGGCTCCAAAAGGGCTCACATTCGAGGGGTTCTTGAAGACACTCGATGGCTATGAAAATAAGAATAGAAGAAGGGTTAATCTAGGGAAATTTGACGGTTATCCATCGGTGTTTGCCGCAGGAATGCACTTTATGGATAACTACAACTATAGCATTGAAAGAGTCAGGAGATGTATTATCCACTACGTAACTCCAAATGGCTTCATCTACCCCTTCTGCACATACAATACCGGTATGGTGTTTAGAGAAAGGGTGGAGGGCCGCTATAGACTGGCTGCTGAGCAGGTAATCGAGAAGATGAAGGCTGAGAACTTCCCGAAGGAATTGAAGCAGCTCGCAAAGAAGATGAAGATTAATGTTGAAGAGGTGAGGGCGGAAGCCGAAGCTGAAAGTGGTGGATGCTGCGGCGCTGGCGAACATGGACATTGATCACGAGTAGATTTTAATTGAGGTAAAAAACTAAGAGGGGAACTTCTAAAAAGAGGTTCCCCTCTTTTTCATTTGGATTGGGTTTGATGGTAAAATGTAGGAGCGAACGGTCCCCGACGAGTCCATCGGGGATCGTTCGCTCCTACAAATTTCCCGGGCTGCTCTTCGTTGCGTGGATCGAATTGGTTCGGTAAATTGTTTTAAATTGATTTGCCGAAAAGGGAGGGAATAAGAATGAAGGTATTTTTCACAGTCGAGGCGGAAAAATACTTTAAGCTTCACCCTGAGCGTCTGGCTGAAGTGAAGGAAGCAGATGTTTGTAACATAGTTATAGATTTTATCGAAAAAAAAGCATATTTTACATGGGTTCCTGAAGAAGGGGATAAGGAAAATTCCCCAGAGGAGGATAACTTCAATAACGTATTCGATTTCTGGTGGGAGCTTGAGTGTCCGGTGCAATCCATAGAAACATATAATAGCCTAGGACATAAGAAAAAAATTAATATTGATTAACAGCACCCTCTCTTTTTATTTTTATCTGTTAGCATTAGATTCAAGGAAAATGTAAAAACCCTTATTTGTCCAACATTCTGTTAGGTTATTGTCTCTGAAATAAATAAACTCAACTTCCATAACAATATAACAATTATTTTATTGTAAACATATCTCATAAGTATATAATCCTATTAAATTGACACTCAAAGATCATATCAGTAGTTTTCGCGTGAGGCATTCATTTAAGATTTGCCTTGCTTCAATTATATGCGTCATTATCGCTGCTTTTTGGCATTTGCAAGATAGTTTTTTCTCAGTGATCACTGTGCTTCTTATCATGGGCCTCTATGCTAACCATGCGGTAGTTAAGGGACTAGAGCGTTTCGTTGGCTCCTTTATCGGTGTAGCCTTAGGCATATTATTCTCTGATTTATCCTTTGAGCTCCCTCCAATTTATTTCATTAGTCTCATAATTTCTCTTTTTGTATGCATGTATTTTTTTGCTGAGAATCGTTTTGCTTACGCCGCGATACAGTGCGCCATTATGATTGCGGTTACCATGATAACTGCTGGTGAGTTGCTTAAGCTCGATTTGGGTATTCCGATACATAGGGTAGTAGGTATTGGTGTAGGTGTAATAGTAGCCTGGCTTATTCTTAATTTCGTATGGCCCCCAAAGACAAAAGAAGAGTTAGACATTACCCTATCCGATGTCTTTAGAGAGTGTGGGGAACTATTCCAAGGTCTTAAAAAATTAGACCCATCTTCATCTAAAAATGTGTCTAGCGCACTTTCTGTGGACACTTGTACTCATCTCTTAACTTTGATTACACTAAGTAAGAATGAGCAGAAAAATAGAGCTTTTCCTGAAGATCTCTACATTAAATTAGTAGCATACTGTAACGATGTGTTTCTTAAAATTGAGTTTCTTAGAGAAACCCTACACAAGAGGCAGCCTTTTTTAATCGAAGAGGATATCTCTTCAAAAATTAACGCTATCTTTGATAGTTTGTCAGAGCATCTCCAAGGGCTAGGTGAAGCAATAGGACAAAAACGCAAGGTGGACACAGTTAATGAGGAATTGCATCAATCTATCGCAAGCTTAGAGGCATGTTATACCACTATGCGGGCAACTAAAGAGATGGTGGATTGGCAATATACTGATATTTTAGCCTTTGGCGCATTGATTTCTACATTCAAAGGCATTGCCAATGAGCTTGAAAAGATGACAGTGATCTACAATAAAATTCAAGAGAGTGAGTTATACGATAAGCTAGTTCACAGAAAATTACCAAGGAGAAGGGATGTTGAGGAAAAAATACAGAAGGAAAAATTTGCCATACATATAGAAAGCGTCAGACAAAGT
>JAHFBK010000086.1 GCA_023250035.1 Candidatus Dadabacteria bacterium | reverse complement strand
TAGTGCAAAGTAAAGCGCATGGCACAGACAAGTCCTGAACTTGATTCAGGACAAGTCTGTGCCTACAAACTTTGAGTACTTTTTTAATGCAACTGGCACCATAAATGAAAGAAATAAAATTCGGTGTTTCGATTTCATTAAGAGGAAGATACTCGGTTCAAGGCAGGGAGAGTTTCGAGGGGCTTACCCTTTGGGTTAAGGATGTAAATCAATCAGGTGGAATCCCTGTCAGGAAATACGGCAAAAAATTACCGATAAAGCTTATTTACTATGATGATGAAAGTTCTGCGGATAAGTGTCAAATACTTGTAGAGAAACTCATTGTTGAGGATAAAGTTGATGTTCTTATAGGTCCATACTCAAGCGGACTCACTCTATCCGCAGCACCGATTGCAGATAAATATAAAAAAATCCTCTGGAATCATGGTGGTTCATCTGATGAGATTTTTAAGAAGGGATTTAGATACATAGTGAGTACAATAAGCCCTGCAAGCAAATATTTAAATGGCATTATTGACATGGTGAGAACTATTGATAAAGAAGCAAAAAAGATTGCTATCTTTCAAGCTAAAGACAGTGGATTCTCAGTCAGTGTTGCAAAAGGAGCCGGAGGCTATGGGAAAGAAAAAGGGGTTCAAGTAACCAACTTCAAATATCAGTCTGGCACAAAGGACTTTTCCTCTCTTCTAAAACAATTAAAGGAAGATAAACCTGATATTATACTTAGCGGAGGCCGTGCCGAAGATGAAGTCATCCTTGCTAAGCAAATTATAGAGCACAGAGGAAGTGCAAAAGCTATTGGACTCATCGTAGCAGGGATAAAACATTTTAAGGAACAGCTTGGAAAAGATGCCGAGTGCTTTTTAGGGCCAAGCCAGTGGGAGCGAATGATTAAAATAAAACCCGACTTTGGAGCAACTCCGGAGGAATTTTTTAAGAGATTTAAAGACGCATACGGTAAAGAACCCGATTATACTGCAGCCCAAGGATATAACATCGGACTGGTTATTCAGAAGGGTATCGAAGAATCAGGAACTCTAGAAGATATTAGTATTCGAGAAACTATAAAGAAAATGGAGTTTAAAACATTCTATGGTGATTTTAAGATTGACCCAATTACCGGCAACCAGATAGGACACAGGATGTTAATTGTTCAGTGGCAGGGCGATAATAAATTCATTGTTTATCCTAAGGAGGTGGCAGAAAGACATCCAATTTATCCTAAGACCTAAAACTAGATTATTTGACAGTTAAATCGGAACATTTAAATCGCATAAGAATTGAATTATATTACTTATGATCCTATTTGGAGCTAATTATGAAAATTATAGAAACTGATTGTGTGGTCATTGGATGTGGTATTGCCGGTTCGATTTGTGCACTTGAACTTGCAAACTCTGGGATTAATGTAGTTCTTATAACTAATACCGATGAGCCCGATGAAACAACTACACGATATGCTCAAGGGGGCATCGTTTATCCACCCAGAGAAATCGAGGGCCGTGAGCGATTCGTTGCAGACATATTGGAAGTTGGAGACGGCTTGTGTTATGAACCAGCAGTTCGTTTCCTCACTGAAAAGGGAGCAGAAGTCGTTGATAAATTTTTGATCGAATACTTACAAATCCCCTTTGATCGCGAGACTGGTGGAAAACTAGATTTCACGATAGAAGCAGGACATCCTGAAGTAGGCCATCCTGAAATAGAACACCCATCAGAGCTTATTATCCATGTAGAAGACAAGACTGGTTTATCCATCCAGGAGAAATTAATAGAAGCCCTTTTAAAACATCCAAATATAGACCTTCTTACCTGTATGACAGCGATAGATCTTTTAAACCTTAGTTATCATACAAAGGAGCTTAATAACTTATATAAGAAACCTCAATGTATAGGCGCCTATATCTATGACCAGAAATCCAAAGAGGTATTTGCCATAGTAGCTCCCTATACGGTTCTTGCAACTGGAGGATTAGGACAGGTATATCAACACACTACCAATCCGGAAGGAAGCAGAGGAGATGGTATTGCAATGGCGTTTCGAATGGGCGCAAAGATAATAAATCTAGAATACATTCAGTTTCATCCAACTACTTTTTATCATAGAGACGCGAAGCGTTTTCTAATCACACAAGAGCTAAGAAGGGGTGGCGCAAGGCTTATAAATAGCAAAGGCGAAGAGTTTATGTCTCGATATGATGATAGAAAGGAGCTTGCACCTCATGATATAGTCTCTCGTGCTATACACCGGGAGATGCTCTCTCTCGGAGACCCGTATGTTTTTCTGGATATTTCTCCTAAACCAGCTCAATGGATTCGGACAAGGTTTCCTTATACCTATTCGCAATGTTTAAACTACGGAGTAGATATTACAAAAGAGCCAATTCCAGTGGTTCCTGCCGCACACTATAGCTGCGGTGGTGTGTGGGTAGATTTAAAGGGGGAAACAAGCATTCAGGGACTTTTTGCGGTTGGGGAAGTTGCCTGCTCCGGAATTCATGGCGCCAACCGTTCAGCCGCCACTGCTTTACTAGAGGGCCTTCTCTGGGGAGAAAGCGCTGCAAAAGCAATCGGGACTGAGTTAAAAGGGAGAAAATTTTCCTTCCCAGATATAAAAGAACGTGGATATGAGCAGGAAAAGGTTGACCCTGCCCTCATCTACCAAGATTGGCTTGTAATAAAGCAAACTATGTGGAACTACGTTGGGCTTGTAAGAAGTATGCATCGCTTAGAACGGGCAGAGAAAGTACTGTCAGGATTAGGCACGGAGATTGAAAACTTTTACAAATATTCAGCAATCTCAGATGAGCTTATTGGGCTTAGAAGTGCTATTCAAACAGCGAATCTTATTGTCCATGCTGCAAAAGACAATCGCCAGAGTAGGGGTTGTCACTTTATAGTTGATTGAAAAGAGATAGAGAATCCCTAGCCAATCTAAACCGAAAGGCTTCTTCAAGACTAAATGTGAGGTTACGAGATTTTTCTTGATAAATGCAAGACTCTCAGAATTGTGACCGGAGCTTAATAAGACGTACAAAAATAATAATGTGCGTGAAAATAATGATTGGCACTAAAAACGTAGGGAGCAAACTTAGGGGTAACTTCGTAAGCGAACTCATCGAACCCGGATCCGCCATCCCCAACCTTCCTGCAGCAGCAATAACAAAAAGGATGTCAAGTAAGCCAAATACATTCCAAATCAATATGACTCTAAAGCCCTTTACACCACTCGTGGAAAAAATTAAAGATACAAAAATCGCCGTAGTTGCGACTGCGATATCACCTAAGCCTCCGGGCACAGCAAAGGCATAGGGAAGTTCGCCTTGCGAATGAAGGAAAAGGAAGTAAATCCCAATAAAGCGAGATAAATGAACTAGCAGAAGAACCCTAATGTCTACGTTAAAAACCCAATTATGAAATACACTCAACTTCCAACAAAGTATTAGTAGAATTAGAGTTGATCCAAAAAGAACAACCTGTGGGAATGGAGGTGCAAGAGTAGCAAGAAGCCCGTACTTTCCTACAACTAAAGCTAGCAGTAGCCACGTAATAACAGCGATTATTATTTTCACTGATTGCAATGACTTTGGGTCTGTCATATTGTCAATGATAAAAAATTAATCGCTTGAGAACTATTCAACTGGCAAGCTCACGCAAACTCTGAGCGGGCCGACTGCAACACGGGTTAAGCTGTCTTACCCTAAAATGAGACTTGTTGTTAGGGGCTGGGCTTGAGCCTACGAACTTTTGTTACAATAAAACTCATCATAGTCCTTCCTGAGTTACCATCGTTTTATCGAACTCAGAGTCGTTTATTTAGCCTGCTTCCAGTATGCGCTTAAGGAGCGAGATCGAAAGCTGGATTGATAGTCTCTTATACAGACGTCCGTCTTCTAATGCAATCATCTGCTCAAAAGCAAGGTGTAAGTACGGGGGTTTTTACAACATGTCGCCCGGTAGGTTTATTCTAGCAAAATTAATAATCAACTTTACAAAACGAGATTGAATACAGATGAATCAATGTCAACTCTACTCCTTAACCTTTCATGTACATTGATATAAATCCTATCACCATACCGGGAAAGCCGCCCTAAAAACCGATTTAAATGTTCGAGCTGTGCTTCGTGGAACTCCTCTATATGAAGGGTAACAGATGATGTTGTATGCTTAAGAACCTCTTCTATATGTGGGGCTGCTCCTGTGTAGAAATCACTATCCAACCATCCTTTCATAGATATAGAAAGATTAGCAGCAGCGTTCTTAACCTGATTGAATGATACCTCCAACGCACCAAGGTTTAGATAACGCTGGAACGCTTTTTCGATCAACCCTAGATAGCTGTCGCTTAAGTGGGTTACATCCTCAAATTCCTGAATAAAATGACGTTCAATATAATCTCTCATTGACAACCCAACTATCCAATCTTGTATTACAAGCGGGATCTGTCTAGGCCTGGAAAATGGAATAGTTCGGAAAAAATGGAAAATGCGCGAAAAACCACCCGGCAATAATCCATGGATAAGGAACCTCCCCAAAACCTTCAACTGCTCTCCTACTGGATATGAACCTCTATAAATCGGATTTGCGATATAACGTGTTTTATTTTTGATCCGAATTGCGATATTACGATTGTCTAACAAACGATAATAAAGTGCGCGATATCCGCTAACCATCTCGTCGTACCCCATTTGCTTTGGTATAATATTAGTGCTGAGCTTTGTATTATCAGAATTGTTAGCATCAGGGATAATCCTTCCATCCTTTTCCAATCGTTCATAAAGTGGTGTTTTAGGCGCTGCAGTTAAAAGACCGATCATAGCCGTTTGAATTCCCGACTTCGTAATGAAACGGTATTGTTTATCAAAGGTCTCAATCGTGTCATTATCAAAACCGACAATAAATCCGGCAAGAATTTCAATACCATAGGAATAAACCTTTTTAATTGAAACAAGCATATCTTGACGGGTATTTTGGAATTTTAGTGTTTCTTTTAGGCTTTCTTCATCGGGGGATTCTATCCCGATAAAGACCCATCCAAAATTCGCTCCCCTGAAAAGCTCAAGAAGCTCATCATCATAAGCAAGGTTTAAAGAGGCTTCAGTCCCAAAATGAAAGCGATAATTATGCTCTCTCTGGTATTCACTGAGAAATTTCAGTAGTTTTTTTGCAAGTGGTTTATTCCCAATCAAGTTGTCATCTACAAAAAAGACGTTATTTATGTTACGCCCTCTTAGCTCGTCTAACTCCATGCCAACTTGTTCAAGGGACTTAGTACGAGGCTTACGCCCAAACATAACAATAATATCGCAAAATTCACAACGGAAAGGACATCCTCTTGAAAACTGTAAACTCACTGCTTGATATTTATCCAACTTTAATAGGTCAAAACGGGGAACAGGAGAATCAGTGAGAGCTACTTCACCATGTTCGTGATATAATCTTTTGGGTTCTCCCCTTTCAAAATCTTTGCAAAACTCTTTCCATATATATTCTGCTTCGCCTGCGACAACAGTGTCTGCTGAGGATTCATACAGCTCAGGGCACAATGAAGCGTAACTTCCACCGGCAATAACATAGTATCCTTTCCTTTTATAAAAGGTCAGCAATTCCTTTTGTCGCTTAAATTGAACCCCCATTCCACAAACCCCTATTATATCTGCCCTTGGATCAAGAGGTATAGACTCTATGTTTTCATCAATAATCTCAACCTCCCAGTTCTCCGGACACAAGGCAGCCAGGGTGGCTAGACCTAAAGGGGGATGTGTAGTTCTTTTATTTGGCAATATGTTATCAATTGCCCATTTAAAGCTCCAGAAACTTTCGGGAAATCTTGGATTTATAAGCAACAACTTCATGAGGTTCCTTCCCCTTACTTTTTGAATAAGTAAATCTTTCAGTTTAAAGTGTATTGCATTCTATATTAAACTGATAGAAGAATCAAGATAGTTTTTATAAATCCTTTATATACAGTCCAAACTACGTTGTAAGATACTAAAATTGTAGGATTATAGCCTATTTAATAAGAAATGGATTGCTTATGGTAGATGTATCCTGACTTCACTTTTACCGACCCTCATAATACCCTATTAAGTTTGAGAAGAAAATCGATGAATCTCGCTCTGAAGCATATAAAGATTATAGTAAATTCCTCTTTTCATCAAAAGCTCGTAATGGGTTCCAACCTCAAAAACCTCTCCATTATGAATAACTATTATGTTGTCTGCCTCTCTTATGCTGGAAAGCCTGTGGGCAACTATTATCGTGGTTCTTTTTCGATTATCATTTTTGAGTAACTCACGTACCTTTAATTCCATTTCTGCATCTACATGCGACGTGGCTTCGTCGAGAATTAGAAACCTTGCGTCCTTTGAGAACGCCGTTCCTAGAGAAACAAGCTGTTTTTCACCTGAGGAGATAGAACTTCCATCGGAGTTTATGAGCTCCTCAGTGCCTGTAACTCTTGCGAATTCATCTCCGTTGGATGAATCATCCATTAAGCTTTTCCCAAAAAGAAAGTGATCCTGGAATACTGTAGAAACATTCGCTCTTAAAAAATCAGGGTCCAGTTCTCTTATGTCCACTCCGTCAAATAGTATCTTCCCTTTTTGAATCTCGTAGAATTTGAGTATCAGATTAACAATCGTGGTTTTTCCTGAGCCTGTAAGTCCTACCAGGGCAACAGTTTCTCCAGGTTTTGCAGTGAATGAAACATCCTTTAAAACCCAATCGCCCCCGTCATAAGAAAACCAGACATTTTTAAATTCTAGGGCACCGTGTACCTTTTCTAGTCCCCTTCCCTTTTCTCTTTCCTCTGGTGTTATGTTTGAAAGCTCATACAGATTTTCAGAGGCAGCCACAGCTGACTGAAATATGTTATACCTCTCAGCAAGTTCAACAATTGGTCCAAAGAGCATTCTTATGTAAGCAAGATAAGCAATAAGAGCACCGAGCGTGAGATCAAGATTGAGAATGCTCAACCCCCCATACCAGAGTATAAGAGCTACAGCAGTGCTACTAATAAACTCAATGATGGGTCTAAACGTAGCAAATGTAAAAAGCTGATCCATATTTGCTTTATAGTTTTCTCGGTTAACATCCCTAAACTTTACAAAATTTTCAATCTCCCTATTATAGAGCCTTATAATCATAATCCCTTTTATGCTTTCCTGTACGAAGGCATTTAGTTTTGCGATTGATTTTCTAACGTTCCTATAAACTGACTTTAGCCTATTTCTAAAAAGTAAAGCAATAACCCCAAGACATATAGTGAGAATAAAGATAAAGAAAGTAAGATTTCTATTCATATTAAACATCACAAATAGAACCCCAATAATCACCAGAATATCTTTAAAGAACTGGACCAGTACCGAAGTGTACATCTCGTTTATAGCATTCACATCGTTTGTCACCCGTGTTGTCAATCTCCCAACGGGGTTTTTGTCGAAGAATGGTTGTGGAAGACTTAGTAAGTGAGAGAACACACCTACCCTAATTCTATGCATAATCCTTTGTCCTGAGTAATGAAGAAGGTAGGTGTAAAGAGAGCTAAAAAAGAAAATGGCAGAAAGCATTAAAAATAAAAAAAGAGCTAGTCTATCAAGACGATTAATTTCATGTTCTCTAAGGAGACGAATGTCTTCATTACTTAGTTTATTAAGAGAAGAGTAATTCAAAACAAAAAACCCGCCGATGGATTTAAAGATGTTGGGATGATTTTTAATTATATGGAGAACTCTTTCCCTTCTATTTAATTCAATGTTTTCAAGATCAATGACTAAATATCTTTCTTCTGAGACAACCCCAAGCTTTTCAAGCGTAATCCTGTCTTCTTTTGAAACACTGGAAAGATCAATTAAGTAATTATCTTTATCGAGAGTGATTATTGCTGAGGGGTATTTTTCTTTGATCCGATTTTCAAATCCCTTGTCTTTATATTCATCGTTCGACTGAGGCCTGTCCTGAGCAGAGTCGAAGGGCTCGCGAACGTCCAAAAACCTCGCTTCTCTCCAGGAGGGAAATATGTACTTATCTACGGCTATCTTTGTAACATAAGGAACTATAAGCTCGAAGATAGCTGTAATAATCATGAAAATTAGGGAAAGCGCCATAAACCTTTTATATGGACGTGCAAAATTAAGGAGCCACTTTAATAGCTTAATCTCGTAGCTAATTTTCAACCCCTTTTCCTCTACTTGATCTATTGAGCTCAAAGCGGGTTCTCCAAATGATTATTAATCACTAACATACACGATGCATGATTCATGACGTGCTTTTCTTGTATCCTGTATCCTGTATTCTGCATCGTTCGACTGAGCTCTCGACGAAGTCTTACATCCTGTATCATAGTTATTTTCATTCGTGTGCATTTGTGTAAACTTGTGGCTGAATAGTTACGCTCCGGTCGAGTGTCTGCACCCTGTATAGCCTTGTGTAAATTCCATCCCGATTCATAAGATCATCATGAGTTCCAAGCTCAATCAATTTCCCCTTTTCCAAAACTGCTAACTTATCAAAACCACTTATTGAAGGGACCTTGCTTGACACAACGATGATGGTTTTTCCATTCATAAACCGCTTAAGATTCCTGAGCACTAAACCCTCGGTTCGTAAATCAAGGGAAGAAAGGACATCGTCAAGTATCAAGACCTTGGGTTTTAATAGAATCGCCCTTGCAAGTGCAATTCTCTGCCTCTGTCCACCTGAAAGACTTAGTCCTCTCTCTCCGACTCGTGCATCAAGACCTCCAGGAAAACTTTCTATCTCGTTGTAGATTTCAGCAAGTTTAGCAGCCTCTATTATCTCTTTATCAGAAACATCTGGATTCATAAAAGCAATGTTATCTCTTATTGTCCCGCTAAAGATTACGGTTTCTTGAGGAAGGAAAATGAGTCCTTTTCTTAAGCTGTCTTTTTTTATTTTCCGTAGATCAATCCCATCTATAAATATTTGACCCTCGGATGGCTCTATTATTTTCATGAGAAGCTTAAGAAGAGTGCTCTTCCCGGAAGCTGTGCCTCCCGTAATCCCGAGAGACGTTCCTTCTGGGATAGTCAAGTTAATATTAGTTAAGGCCTTCTTTCCATTAGGATAAGAAAAACTGAGATTCCTGAATTCGATTTTGCCTTTTATCTCAATCTCAACCGAATCTTGAGAACCAGCAATTTCGGGTCTTGTAAGCAGTATTTCATTTACACGTTTAATCGATGCATTACCACGTTTAATAATATCAACCGCCCAACCCATGGCTACCATAGGCCATGTTAGCATTCCAAGATATATTGAAATAGCAGCAAAATCACCCAGAGTTATACCAAGGGTTATCGTGCTCCTTCCTCCTACCCATAGAAATATTGCCGTTGCAATCCCTGCTATGAATGTAATGAGTGGTTGATAGACACCCCAGATTTTTATTAAGCGAAGGTTAACGCCTAGATAATCGTTGCTTGTATTTTCAAAGTCTTCGACCTCTGATCTTTCCTTTACAAAAGCTTTTACTACTTTAACCCCGGAAATCGACTCCCTTGCTTTCTCTGTAAGATCAGAAAATGAAGCCTGTACCTTTTCAAATCTATCCTCTATCATCTTTCCAAACCTGGCTACAATAAAACCCAATATAGGGAAAGGAATAATTGCGTATAGTGTTAATGTCGGTGATACGTAAGCCATAGCTGCTAGGATAAAAACAAAAAGTAAAATTCCATCGTACGCTACAACTACCCCGATCCCACAAGCCATCCTTATAGCCTCAATATCGTTCACAGTTAGAGCCATAAGGTCTCCAACCTTTCTCTCACCATAAAAATCAAAAGGAAGCCTTTGAAGATGAGTAAAGAACTCATTCCTGAGCGTGAACTCAATCTTTCTTGAAGCCCCTAAAATGAAATATCTCCAAAAAAAACGAAAGATGGACATAACAACGGCTAACCCCAATATATAAAGGGCGTATCTAGTAAGGGCCTGAAGGCCTGCACCCTTAAGTGTCAGGGCATCAACAGCCCTCTCAATGATTAGTGGAATAGAAAGCTGAGAAAGATCGACGACAGAAAGAGCAGCTATTCCGGCAAGGATTGAGTATTTATATTGTAGAACTAAAAAC
>JAHFBK010000085.1 GCA_023250035.1 Candidatus Dadabacteria bacterium | reverse complement strand
TAGCTTGCTACAGCGTTTCCACAATAGTGTATTGTCATTGCGAACGAAGTGAAGCAATCTCTCATTTTAGATTGCTTCGTCGCGGAGTTTATCCTGAGCTAGACGAAGGGCTCCTCGCAATGACAGCTATAACAGTATATTTTTAAGACCATACCCTGCAGCCTGCTGTAGGGTTATTGATTTTTAATATTGAAATTTAATTTCATAATCAAAATAACAGACTAGGATTAATTGTCAAGAGGAACTAGATAAATCTTATTGGCTTTCAAAATGGAGGGGAAAAAACTACTCCTCTAAGAAAGAAGTCAAGAACGATAGATTGGTTTTGTTTAAATAGCCTTAAGCTATACCCGCTGGGTCGTGCCCTTTAGTTTTAATGGACAAAGTTAAAACCAACTACAGTTTTATCGATACCCACCGTTGGTTATATCCTGTGGGTTCTCTCTGACGAACTCTTCGCCTCTAATCACGTTATTTAACATCTCTGTAAATGATTTTAACTCTTCGTGGCTTAGACGTAGGGTTACATAACCAAAGGTAACGTAATAACCACCACAACTACACTTCTGGATGTTACCATATGGAAATGTGCCCAGTGTTGTTCTAACACATGTTTCGCTCATATTAATCCCCTTTTTTATTAGTCATATTGTACATTAGCACTGCCTTAGTTCTTTAAAGATTTCATCAATACGCTAAACCGAAGTAAAAAAGCCTAGAACAAAACTCAATTTATATTATTTGATTATACATTTTACCATAAAAACGCTGATGTATTACGACCTTCTATGCTTAGTACTTAAAAACCAGGTGGCGTAGGGCCGTGTTTACAATAGCAAGTACGATAGCGCCCAAGAAAGCTGGCAGGAATCCCTTAACGACAAAGCCAGATACGAACAATGTTGCAAATCTCAACATAAGTGCGTTTATCACAAATAGAAATAGCCCGAAGGTAAGTATTGTAACAGGGAATGTCAAAATCTTTAGTATTAGTCCAATTGTAGCATTGACTAACCCAATTACGATTGCAGTTATCAACGCTGTACCAAACCCCTTTATTTCAAACCCTGGTACAACATGCGCAACAATAATCAAGCTTAATGCGCTTAAAAACCAATTCACTATCAAAATCATCATAGCTAAAACATCCTCCCTAAGTATTATGTTACTAAATAGCTTATATTAACATAATATATTCTTTAATGATTTCATATAATTGTATATAATTTAGCCTCTTAATTAATAATTTAGTCTTTACATATGATATAGGTAATATTGAAACAAACATGAAAACGAAGTGGATTTCCACTCGCAATTTCGATGCTGGGAATTACTTGGAAAATTTTCTTGTCGCTGCAGTTGCAGCGGTATTGGTGATTCGCCTTTTCCTTAAAATGACTGGCTACCCTCAAATTGGCGGCAGTTCTTTGCATATTGCGCATATGCTTTGGGGTGGGCTATTAATGTTGGTATCTATAATAATCCTCCTATCCTTTTTAAATAGAGCCTCAGAACGTTTGGCTTCAATTGTTGGAGGAATTGGATTCGGCACTTTTATAGATGAAGTTGGGAAATTTGTGACAAGAGATAACAACTATTTTTTCGAACCCGCAGTTGCCATAATCTACGTTACTTTTATATTAATTTTTATCGCAATACGCGCTATACAAAGTGGTCGCGGTTATTCCCAAATGGAATATCTTCTGAACGCTTTGCGAGAAACGCAAGAAGTAGTGTTGCATGATCTTGATGAAGAGAGGAAAAATAAGGCGCTTTATTATTTAAGTAAAAGCGATCCCTCTGACCCATTAACGGTTTCACTTAAAAATTTACTTTCTGACACAAAATTGGCTCCATCTGTAAGACCAGGGCTTTATACCCGTATCAAACTATATTTTCGAGACCTATATTATAAAATCATTCAGTATAGAGCATTCTCTATTACTATCGTAATTTTCTTTTTAGTTCAACTTTTAGTAACGCTATCATATATAATCGTGCTCGTATTTTTTGTAGGGCTTGGTTGGGATAAAATACTCAATCTTCGAATCTTCGATCATATAGCTCACCGAATAGTTGGTCTTTCCTTCGTTCAATGGGCTGAGTTTTTCTCATCGCTTTTATCCGGTGTGTTTGTATTTCTCGGCGTATTTTACATAAAACGGTCAAGACTAATAGCCTTACGAATGTTTGAGCGTTCTATTCTAGTATCTATATTTCTCACCAATGTTTTTATTTTTTATCAAAAACAGTTTGGTGCCCTAACGCATCTTATTTTTGATATCTTGATTCTTATGGCCCTTAGATACATGATAGGACGGGAAGGATCAGTGATATTAAAACAACCTAAAGAGAGATAATGATTTTACAAAATCATTTTGGCTATGTTCCGAAGTAGTCATACTTTTATCATTTACATTTAAGCTCACCATTATCGTTCCAAATATCAACCTTGCAATTTTTAAAATTTATACTTGAATTGTGCCAACTGCCATCGCGTTTCTTGCACTGACCCTCCAATCTGTTGCCTTCTACATAGTAGCCTCTGCAGGTCTCCTTGTAGCTTCCTTTGGGTAAACTTGATTGCTGTGTACAACTCAACTGTCCATTATCGTTCCAAATATCATCCTTACAATTTTTAAAATTAATGCTGGTATTTCGCCAAGTTCCATTACGCTTTTTGCATTGTGCCTCTAATCTGTTGCCTTCTACATAGTAATCTCTACAGGTTTCTTTATAACCCCCTTTAGGCAAATTTGATTGCTGAGTACAATTCAACTCTCCATTGTCATTCCAAATGTCACCAACACAATTTTTGAAATTAATGCTGGTATTTCGCCAAGTTCCATTACTTTTTTTGCATTGTGCTTCTAATCTGTTGCCTTTAACATAGTAATCTCTACAGGTTTCCTTATAGCTTCCTTTAGGTATATTTGAGTATTTTCCAGTGCATTTAAGTTCTCCATTTTCGTTCCAAATATCGCCCTCACACCTGTTGTATAAAATAGACGTGTCCCTCCAACTTCCATCTTGCTTTTTGCACTGAGCCTTTAATAAGTAGCCCAGCACGGTGTAGTCTCTGCAGGTTTCCTTGTAGCTTCCCGGAGGCAAGGTTTCCGCCCGTGCATGAGTTAATAGAAGAAATGTCCATAGAAGCAGTATAACTCCGAAAATAGTTAGAGATCTAGTTAAGGACATTGTATCCCCTCCCCCTCATGCAGTTTCTATAAATCGTTTCATAATTTTTATCACTATCGTAAGCGCCCTTTGCTCCACCAGCTACTCCTCCTATGACCGCTCCTGCCGCAAGACCCGTTGTGACTGAACCTGTTATCACTCCAAGAAGGGCTCCTGTTCCAGCTCCGACAGCTCCACCAACAACAGTGTCCTCTGCCACGTTTTTTGCAGCGCTAGTATTTTGGCTTGCAATAGCCTTACACTCTGCTTGGTCCCTGTAGTACCTGTCTTCGTTCTTAACGCTTTGAGGATCCACAACTGGGCTATAACCTGCACAAGAAGAAAATATAACTATTGATAAAGCAAATATTATTTTTTTCATATAAGTAAACCCCCCAAAATTTTTATCGGTTTTTTAATTTCTTCCTTTTTTAGAAATCATTCTAGAAAATCCTACTTTTCAATTACGGAACGATCTCCTCTGAGACTTCCACTACATCTCCACCAGCCGGCTCTACAAGTGTAAACCCAACTAGCGGTTTATAATCACCTAATTTATAATCTCGTATTGTTAATATACATTTCGCGCTATTTTTTTCAGGAAAGCATGAATAAGAAACCATGCTTCCCGCCAGATTCGTAGAGTCGCCTTCAACTAAAATCGAAGGAACCAATCCAAAATTGTGAACGTCAAACCCACCTTTATCATTCTTGGAAACCCGAAACAAACCATTAAATTCTATCTCTCTTGTAGTCCGTGGCTCTGAGCCAGATTCCTCAACAGTTGTTTTTCTAAATTCCTCTGAAACAATCGCTGTACCCCCTAAACTATTGATATGGTCCAAAACATTAATCGTAGTCTTTTGTTCAAGTTTTCCACCCTTAGACTTGGTTATTACAATGCTAACTGGTATATCAAACTCGCCCTCACCTACATCTACAGCCTTTCCAAATTGCCTTTCCTTTTTAACAATAACACCATCCTGTGTGGTTTCTGTTACAAGTGTTTTGCCCGTGAGTAAACTATCATAAAGCTGTCTAAATTCTTTAACGCTAAGTGGCTCATCTTTTGCATAAACGTTCGATGAATATGTGGTTATTAAAGCTAAAACAAACATCGGTAGAATAAAAATTTTTCTCATCCCTATCCTCCTGTATCATTTCAATATATATGTTTCAATTTAACCTCATCTATAGTCCTAATTCAAGGTTTACTCTATTTGTTTTTCTCAAAACTGGTGATCGAATTTTGTTTATCTATTTTAAACATCAATTCTTATGTAAAAGATGAAATGTATTAATCTAAATATTACTTCAGCTCTTAAAATCCCATTTTCAATTTTATTTATCAGATAGAAATGCAACAATACGAAGTGGACCACCACTACCACCTTTGATTTTCATAGGCAGCGCAATGATTATAGCACCTCTAGGTGGTAACCGTTCCAAATTTGCAACATTTTCGAATATCGGAACATTCTTCTTGGATAGAACCTGATGGCTTTTGAATAACTTAGATTGGCCGTAATCAATGCTAGCGGTGTCAATGCCTATAGCTTTAACTTTACGTATCTCTGAGAGCCATATAGCCGCACCTGGATGCAAGCCAGGGAAATGAAGCTCCTTCACTGCGTCAGGACCGCGCTTGTCTGTTCCCATATATTTCACCCGATCAGGCCAGTAACGGCCGTAACCAGTTGACAAAAGAACTATAGCATTATCGGGTATGCTACCATTTGATGATTCCCATGTTTCGAAATCCTGAATGCTAATCTGATAATCACGATCATTAAGGGTATGTTCAGAAACATCTATCACCACAGCAGGACCAATAAGTTGTTCAAGGGAAATTTTATCAACTGAATTGTGACCAAGAGCAAAATGAACTGGGGCGTCAATATGAGTCCCCCCGTGTTCGGCGGCACAAAATTTATAGGCTGAATAAAAAAAGTTTTTATCTGTTATTCCTCTGAAAACTGTTTCTAATTGGAATGGCTCCGAAGTTGGCCAGTATATAGTTTCAGAGGAAAAATCGTGCGTGAGATCAATAAAGCGACCCGATTGAAAAGGGTCTTCCCTTGCACAACTAAGAGCGGCAAATAAACTAAACAACAGAGAAAATACCAATTTATAACCACTCATTTTGGGCCTCCATAACTTTAATGTTAAATATGAAATATTTTAACCTTTTTGTTTCGAATTCACACGTATTAACACTATAAGTTAACTTCTTTTACAAACAAACTGAACTGCATTGTTAAAGAGATATTTTGTCACTTGTTATTCAATGTAGCAGAGACACAGGGCATCTAAAAATTAAAAGCATCAGCATTCTATCCTACCAAAGTAGGGGCTGATGCCCTCATCAGCCCTAAAAGCTCGTTCGGGGAACGAGCCCTACATTTCTCTCTATAACTAAATACTTTATAAACAGAAAGCCTTTTTTCATTGTGAGGAACCCTGCGCGATCCCCGATCAAGTCGGGGGAAGGGGACGAAGCAATCTCAAAAGAGGGATTTACGGAGCATATCGATAGGCGGGGTTTTCGAACCCCGCTTCCTGTTGCGGGACAAGAATGTCCCGCCTATCGTGTTTGGTGACACAATTCATGGATAGGCGGGGTTTTCCAACCCCGCATGCCATTGCTACTCGAATGTGTTCGCAATGACATCAGAAACCCTAGTAACAAGCTAAAAAGACTTGCCCAGTTAAAGCCTTGAAGTTTTGAAAATAATGGTTAATATATAAGGAACTTTAAATTAATTAGAAATAGGGCAAGAGCTACCCTGAAGAGGGACTTGCCAAGAGGATAAAAGATAAGATGAAGAGTATATATAAGGATAATTTTGTTTATTTAAAGAATCTTACGCAATTGATCTACGAAACCCTGGGCGAATATCAGCACCTCTGGTTTAATCTAATAAAACCAGTAATTCCTCCTTTAGAAAGAGAATATGAAGATGATGAGGAATTACCAGGGATCCAGAAAAAGGGTCACCTTTTTCTTTCAGAACTATATCGCTTATGCAAAGAATACCAATCCAAAGAGTTTAATATGTATGAGATTGGTGAAAGACTGGGATTTGATGAATTTGAAACAGGGCTTATAGTAGAAAATCTCGCAAATTCAGAATTGATTAGTCATCAAAAAAGCTCCGACGAGGTTTCGATTACACCATATGGGATCATGACGATAAGGGGCGAAATACGTATTGGGTATGCACCTGTCCATTAAAACAGATCATTCAAAAGTCCACAGAATAGGTTTTAGACCGCTCTAGCTACCCACGCGAGCATATCCTACCTCAGTTGGAATGCTTGCCCTCTCAATTTTAGCCTTAGAAAAAGCTTGAATTCTTTTTAACTCGCCATATTCCCAGTGGGTTACAAAGGTGATAGCCTTTCCCTCTCTTCCGCATCTACCTGTCCTACCAATTCTGTGGACATAGCTTTCAGCGTCCTGAGGAATATCATAATTCACAACATGGGTAATACCATCTATATCAAGCCCCCTTGCAGCAACATCAGTGGCAACTACAATGTCAACCTCACCCCTTCTAAAGAGCCTCATAACCCTATCACGCTCCCTTTGAGAGCAATCCCCATGTAGTGCCTGGGCATTAAAACCCCTGGCTTTAAGGGCAGCCGTTAAATCATCAACCCCAGCTTTTGTCCTTCGAAAGACAAGGAATATCCCTCCCCTCTCTAACTCGATTAATTTACTTAGAACACCCAGCTTACCAAACTCCCTGACCTCAAAAAATATCTGCTTGGTTTCTGGAACTGTAAGGGTATCTTTGGAGACCATTATCTCGACTGGGTCTTTCATATATCGCTTTGCCAGCCAGGCGATCTCCGATGGTATAGTTGCAGAAAATAGCATAATCTGACACCTTCCAGGAATTTGTGCAAGGATAAACTTCATATCATCAATAAAGCCCATATCAAGCATCCGGTCTGCCTCATCGAGGACAGCAAAACGAACGGATTTTAGGTTCAGTGTCCCCCGCCTTATATGGTCAATAACCCTTCCCGGTGTTCCAACTACGATGTGTACCCCCTTTCTAAGCTGATCCAACTGTTTTTGAATAGGCTGACCGCCGTAAACTGGAAGGACTGTTATTCGCCTATGCTTTCCGATTTTCTCAAGTTCTTTAGCTACCTGAACCGCAAGCTCTCTTGTTGGAGTAAGGACTATTGCTTGGACTTCCCTTCCTAAAGGGTCAATCCTTTCCACTATGGGAATTCCGAAGGCAAGGGTCTTTCCCGTTCCCGTCTGAGCCTGGCCTATTATGTTCCTGCCACTTAGGGCATGTGGGATTGCTTCTTCCTGAATCGGAGTCGGAATACTAAATCCCATATCCCTTATAGCTCTATTAACACTTTCTGATAAAATAAACTCTTCGAACTTCAATATAAACCTCCATGTCGGTCCAAGATTGGACCTCTAATTTTATTTTTGAGTCTTTTCAGTTATTCGTCCTAGGAGGGTAAAAGGAAGTTTTTCTACTAATTTGGAGTGTGGATTACCCTAAAAAGAGGAAACTATTTACCTTCCAAGCTAAAAACTCAATTAGACTATAGGTAAGAACATTACCTGCAAAACTGAAATTATGCAAATTTCAATATAATTTGTCAGAGTATATAAACATTCTTACATCTCTATCCTACTTGAATCCTGCTAAAGATGACAGACTTTTATCGCAATTACTTGAAGAATAATCCCTTGCCAGCGTACCCAAATAAGACAATGGGGTGAATGGGACAGAGACTATGGGACATTATGATAATAGGTGCTTATACTCAAAGGGGAGGAAAACATATTGAATGGTTTATGCTGAGTTAAGTTAAAGATTTGATTATATTGTATTCTACTATTTAGGAAATATTTCTTTCAGTTGACAAGAGATTGTCCTGGTGAGATAATGGGAATAAAAATGTTAAGCATAAGAGGATATATATATGACATACATGATTGTTCGACATAAAGTAAAAGACTATAAGAAGTGGAAACAAGCAGTCCACAATCATAGTGACATGCGTAAGGCAGGCGGCGAAATGAGTTTTCGCGTCTTCCGCAGTGCGGACGACTCAAATAACCTGACTGTACTTTGTGAATGGGAAAGTCTTGCCAAGGCACGGAAATTCATACAGTCCGAAGAGTTGCGAGAGGCCATGAAACAGGCTGGTGTTATCGGGAAACCTCAAATCTACTTTTTTAACCAGTCCGAATCTCTGGATTTAGCCTGAACCATAAATTCGAGCTTCTTTATAGTTCTCGTTCTCTCGAAGTATGGTTTTAAGACCTTTGACTTAATATGCCACACTCAGCTAGGAACTGCGTATAAAGGCTTTGCGCAGCATTAGTTAAAATTATTTATTCATGATAAGTCTTTTTATATTTCTAACGCCGTGAGAAACATCTCCGAACAAAAAAATGTCATGGCATAAAGAAGCCGACAAACTTATTCCCGAAGCCAGACGAAAACTAAAGCAATCAGAAAACCAACATGAAGAAATAGACTTATACCAATTCAATTTGTTAATAGTGCATAACGGATTGGGTTTAAGCTGCGGGCCGGCGCTTTGGCCGCCCTAGCCCCTCCGAGTAAAGCAAAGGGGCCGAGTTGGACGCGCGCCAGCGAGGGCAGCCGGCCCGACAGCTTCAAACCTTAGTTAGACCGCGCCGATCCGGGATGCCGAAGCGCGTCGACGCTCCAAGGGCCGGGTCCAGCGGCCGAGAGATAGAGCCAGAAGAAGGCGAAGAACACCGCGGCTTCCCCGTGATTGAGCACGGTCCAGAAGCTCTGCGGTGCGTGCGCCATGAAGTATGCAACCGCCATCTCGCCCGACAGAAGAAACGCGACCGGGCGTGTGAAGAGCCCGATCAGCAGTAGAAACCCTCCTGCTGCCTCGAGGATGCCAGCCAAGCCGATCAATGACCAGATCTGCGCGGTGCCCCCGTCGGGAAGGATCGCCGCCGGAAAGGCGAACAGCTTCGCCGTGCCGGGTTGGATGAACACAAAAGCGGCAAAGATGCGAACGATGCTGAGCAGGTATGGTGCCCAGGAACGCCAGCGAGATAGTAGACCGTCAGTGCTCATTAGCCCTCCGCGGTTAGTTGGCTCTGTGCAGTATAACTATTGATTAGGCGGAATTTTTTCCGCATAACCACCTTATAGGGGCGTTATACCGAAATCCTTGTGCACTTTTCCTTTCTTTGGAATTATACTTTAAGTGGTCTCTCATTCAACAGATACGAGGAACATTAAAGTCGTAGGGTTCACTCAAAACCGGCCTCTTTGCACCTTATTACTCTTATCACGATGT
Organism: Candidatus Dadabacteria bacterium; assembly: GCA_023250035.1. GTDB lineage: Bacteria > Desulfobacterota_D > UBA1144 > Nemesobacterales > CSP1-2 > CSP1-2. The sequence continues at coordinate 641 of JAHFBK010000085.1, read as the reverse complement.
ACTCAGATAGTAGGTATAGGTCTTCGCATATCGTCTATAACGGTGATTTCAGTTATCATGTACACATCGAACTAAAACAACAATTGAGGACCATCATTTTAATTTGTACGAAATCATTATAAGTTGGTCTCGTTGTAAACTCCTTCCATATGTACGTGAACTTCTCTATTGGTTCAATTGTCTCCCCAGTCGAACATGCTTGTTAGCACGCCCATAGAAGCCAAAGGGGGTGAATGGGACAAGGGAGAGACAGGTTAAATCAAATAGTGCTCCATATCTGCAGTGGTTTGAAAATATTCTCGATATGAAAAGGGTGAATAAAAATACGTAAGTATACCCTCACGGCAAGTAAATTCTATGCATACACGATTTCCAAATTTAGTTAAATATATAGTGCTCATTTTTGAAATTAATGTATAATAAAAAGTATGGTAAATGACAAAACTGCTTCTAAAACAGACGAATCAAAGAAGCTTAAAGAAAAAATTAAAGACCTAAAAAAGCAAAGTGATGCTATTATAAAAGAAATAGAAGAGTTTAGAAAAAGGCGATGCTTTGTTTTATGGGCAAATATATCTGCAAATTTAGTAGAGGAAATATTTGAGGAATTACGAACAAATTATAAAGATATTGATGGCAAA
>JAHFBK010000009.1 GCA_023250035.1 Candidatus Dadabacteria bacterium | reverse complement strand
CAAACCCAAACCTGGTCGAGGTTGCGGCAAAATCCGTTTGGAGGTCATTTAATCCTGAGAACGTTTCCGACCCGCTTCCAAAGTATACATTCACAAAGGCTCAGAAAAAGCGCGCAGAGCTTATGAAAAATAGAAAGAGCATTAGAATTGGAATCCCAAGGGTGCTTAATATGTACTCTCAGAACCCGGTATTCAGCGCATACTTCGAGAGCCTGGGAATTCCATCTGAGAACCTTGTTTACTCGGACTTCACCACAGAGGAGCTTTATAAAGAGGGCGCAAAACGCGGCGCAATTGACCCCTGCTTCCCAAGTAAAGTAGGAATACCTCACGTTCATAATCTCATCTGCCATCATCATAAGAAGAAACCGCTTAACATAATCTTCTTCCCAATGATTGACGCGCTAACGTCCGACCTCGTGAATACTCAGAGCGCAAGGTCATGTCCGACTGTATCGGCTACGCCGGCAGCCGTTAAAGCCGCCTTTATTAAAGAAGGCGATATATTTGCCCAAAACGGCATAACCTTCCTTGACACATTCGTTAACATTGATGATCCGGCGCTTTTGGAAAGGCAGATGTACAATCAGTTTAAAGACATTCTAGGGCTTTCTGAAGAGGAAAACAGGCGCGCTGTTGAGCAGGGATATAAAGCCCTTGATAAATTCAATAATGACATTCAACGCGGAGCCGGACGCGAGGTGCTGAACAAACTCGAAGCCGAAGATAAGCTCGGCATTGTCCTTCTCGGACGTCCCTATCACAACGACCCGGGAATCAACCATGAAATCATGGAAGAGTTCCAGAAGCTTGGTTATCCGGTTTTTGCTGAGGATGCACTCCCGATTGATGACGATATACTTGAGAGACTTTTCGGAGAAGACGTAAGAAAGGGAATAATCTCACACCCAATGGACATATCCGATGTATGGAAAAACTCATACAGCGAAAACACAAGCCGCAAGGTCTGGGCGGCAAAGTATATTGCAAGGCATCCAAACCTTGTGGCATTAGAGCTTTCAAACTTCAAATGCGGTCACGACGCCCCGATCTACACAGTGGTTGAGGAGATCGTTGAAGACGCCGGCACTCCATATTTCTGCTTTAAAGACATTGATGAGAACAAGCCCACCGGCTCAATAAAAATCAGGGTTCAGACAATTGACTATTTCCTCAGCAGGTACAGAGAAGATATGGTTAAAAACAACCAGAAGAAACTAAAGCTTCAAGAAAGACTCAAGGAAATCGAGGCGAAGCTGAGAGAAGAACTCTCCGGTGGCAGTTCACACAGTGGCGGTGGTTTTGTCGAAGAGCAAAGGGTTGCCTTTAAGAACAAAGAATGAAACCAACGTAGGGGCAATTCATGAATCGCCCTCCTCTGTGATGATAATCCCCTTTTCGAATAGTTTGTTATCTGATAGAATTGGTATTAGTTAGAAGGAGGTGTATCTTAGTTGCCGGTTGAGTCGGACAAGATAATGTTTATGATTTATCGTGATACAACTTATACAGATAAGTATAGAGTTGTCTATTTCACCGAACTTGATGAACATAATAAAGAGGCCGAGATAAACAAAGCATTTTCCGGTGTTCATTACCACGATGGATTTATCAAGAATTTCAAAAAGGATAAAGCTAAGGAGATAATAGATAGGTTTATTGAGAGACTAAATAAGGGTGAAGATATTTCGCCAAGTGAGATCTCTAAAGCTTTAGACGAATTTATACCTAAATAACTATTTATCCAAGAATTGACACAAATGATGACGAATGAAAAAACGATTATTTATGGAATCCTAAAGGTCTTTAATTTATTGAAAGGATAACCGTAGGGGCAGACCTGCGTGTCTGCCTAATAGCGGGCGAACACAAAGGTTCGCCCCTACAACAAATTATTTTATTCGTGTAAATTTGTGTTCGTCGGTAGCTAAATATCAGAAATCTAAAAGAGGAAAAAGCTTAATATGGAAAATCTAATTCTCTATGTAATTTCAATTATCTCCTTTCTTCTTGCTGTGTACAGTCTAATTCGCGTATTCAAGCTTAAGGACGACGTTCAGCGCACTCGTGATGAAGCAGATGCTTTAAGAAGGCATGTAGGCTATTCCCTCGACCAACTAAAGACAGACATAATTGCTAGTTTACAAACCGAAATGAGAAGACAATCTGGTGCTCCATATTTTAATAAGGATATGACAATCGGCGAAGCATTGAAACTTCATGCTCTTGCACAGACAGTTATGGCTGGGTTTCATCTTGGGGGGTGTTCAAGCTGTGATATTAAAGAAGATCATATACTCGGAGCCGCTGCAAAGGACTATGGAATAGACATTGATAACCTGCTTGAGGCTTTAAACGGCCTCCTCGATGGAACGACTGTCCTCCCTTCCGAGCAGGTTCATCAAATTAAGCTTGTGGACATGCTGAAATAGAAAGAGTTTATATTTCTTAAGCTCTCTTATGCAGAGAGAGTTTGATATCTTTACTTGCTTGGTGACCACGCCTGTTGATTTAGAGAAGTTCTTTAATATATTCTTTTAACACTGATAAGTGGTGCAAAGATTTCCGTGTAACATCTCGTTTAGGGCGATTATACGGAAAGGATTCCGTATAATCAATAGGGAGTTAAGCTTTTGGAAACCAAAAAAAAATTTGATCGCTTTAGATTCATTGCCAACTTAACAGAAAAGGAATTTGATCGCAATTTTGAACTATACCCCGGGCAGATGCAGTGTAGAAAAGGTTGTTTTCTGTGTTGCACTCAGATGTTTAGGATCACGCACATAGACGCAGCCGTCGTATCAAAAGCAGTAAAGAAACTAGATCCCGAAATCCTTAAAAAGATGCAGGACAAAGCAAGACTCTACCTAAAGAAAAAAGAAGAAATGGTAAACGAAAGAGCCGAGGAGATGAACTTAGATCACGAAAGTGTAGAAATCTCTACAATCGGCTTAAGACTCCCCTGCCCTGCTCTTGATGAAAAGGGTGCCTGTGGTATTTATGAATCTAGACCTATAGTCTGCCGCAAATTCGGGATGCCTATATATGACCCGAAAAAGCCAGAACAGCTTCAAACCTGTGAGTTAAACTTCCATGAAGTAAAGGAGATTGATGCTGAGCCGTTAATTAAAAACCAAATGAAGATTTACAACTACTGGATGGAACTAAAAACCGAAGTGAACGAAACTCTAAATCCAGATAAGAGGGCCACTACTATTGCTGAGGCGATTTTATTTGATTACGAAGAGATGCTTGAATTAAATTTAAAGAAACCCAATTCCTTTTGAAAATTAGTTTTAAGTTCTGATTAAGTAGCGGAGGACTTCAGTCCCCCATAAATGGAATCCTGAAGGATTCCGCTACATTTTCAACTTCCAAGGTAAGGTTGAGATGCAGATACATCATTTTATTCATCAAAATCAAGAATAAAATTATAGAAAAGTTAAAAATTATACAAATGCTAAATAGATTCATTATGAACATCGGCGAGCGGGGTTAGAAAACCCCGCCTATCCCGGTTACGACATGATTCTCGTTCAAATTAAGAACATATTTAAGGAAAAACTGAAGTTTATAGAAATGATTACTAGATTCATTAGGAGAAAAGATGATAACAGCTTTATTCGAGGGCTGTCAGAATTTGCCCTGAATTATGATGTGGATGCTGAAATTGAAACCCAAAAGAGGTTTCTAGAAGAAAACCCGAATAATGCAAGGGGTTACTTCAATCTTGGAGTGCTTTATTACTTTCAAGGAAAAGTAGAAGATGCTATTAATTCATACACTAAAGCTCTTAAGATTGACCCAAATTTATCTGAAGCTCATAAGAATCTTGGTGAAATCTATGCAGTACGCGAGCAATATGACTTAGCATGGAAGCATGCACAATCCGCTGAGAGGCTTGGAAATAGAAAACTGATTGAAATGCTTAGAAGATATTTAAAAGAACCTATAGCTTAGTTAAAATTAATGTCTTGAGGTAAAAAATGCTTCGGACCCTTTTACTAATACTGCTTATCTTTGCAATAATTTGGGTAACAGTCAAGCTATTTATCAGAAGGCGTAAAGATACTGTTAACCTTAAATCAAAGTCCGAATTGCCTGTGATTGACATTGAAGCTAAAGAAGACGAGTCTAAATGGGGGACTTGTAAAAGCTGCGGGCAGCGGAGAATCATTATGAAGGAGGAAATGTGTGCCTACTGTTGGAGTACGAGTCAAACATATGGTTTGAAGTAGGCTTGCTAGTTTGTGCCTGCTAGCCTCCTATGGTAACCTTATAATACAAGTTTAATCGTTGATAAGTTAAATGGAAGAGATAAGGGTTGACGAGAAAATAGATATAACAAAAGAAATCTGTCCGATGACATTTGTAAAAACAAAGCTAAAACTAGAATCCATGCTGTCTGGGCAGATATTAGAGGTAACTTTAAGAGACGGTGAACCTCTAAGAAATGTCCCAAGAAGCGTAAAAGAAGAGGGACACAACATAGTAGATGTCAGGAAAGATGGTACATTCTATAAACTCTTTATCGAGCGTCGCTGATGTATTCCCCCCTAACAAGAAGCGAAATAAACATTCTCGAAAAAAAAAGAAGGGTTGAATCTGTAGTTGATTTAATCGGTAATACCCCTCTTATTAAACTCACAAAAATTAAAGATAACTTAAGTCCAGAGATAGAAATCTACGCAAAAGCCGAGTGGTTTAACCCTGGTGGCTCCGTAAAAGACCGTCCCGCCCTGTGGATGATCCTTGATGGAATCCGAAGAGGAAAACTAACTCCAGAAAAAATCATCATGGATTCGTCGTCGGGTAACACAGCAATTGCATATGCAATGATTGGAGCTGCCCTCGGTTTTAGAGTTGAGCTAGTTACCCCAGAAAACATGAACATCGAGAGAAAAAGAACGCTTGAGGCATTTGGAGCAAAGATGATCTTTTCCGATTCCCTTGAGGGTTCAGACGGCGCAATAAAGCTTGCAAGAAAACTAAAAGCTGAAAACCCGGATAGATACTTTATGCCCGATCAGTACAACAACCCAGCAAACCCAGAATCCCATTACGAAACAACGGCTCCTGAAATATATCAGCAGACTCAAGGTATGATTACCCACTTTCTTGCGGGAATTGGTACAAGCGGTACGCTTATGGGAACCGGCAGGAGGCTTAAAGAATTTAACCCCAATATTAAGGTCATAGCAATCGAACCCTCTGAATCTCTACATGGTCTCGAAGGCCTAAAACATATGGCTACATCCATCGTACCCGGAATCTATGATTCAGCATTTCCTGATGAGATAATCCAGGTATCAACAGATGACTCATATAGAGTAATGAAAGAGCTTCTGAAAAAAGAAGGAATCTTTGTAGGACATTCTGGTGGTGCTGCCGTCCATGCAACCCTTGAATACGCTAAGAGGTTAAAAGAAGGGGTTTTAGTAACAATGCTCCCTGATGGCGGATATAGGTATTTAAGCGGAGGTCTATGGTGGTAAAGGTAGTTAAATCAACCTACGATGAAATTATAAAGCACGCCGAGTCTGGTTACCCAGAAGAGGTCTGCGGTGTCCTTATTGGGAACAATGGTCTTATAACTAAATTTAAAGAATGCAGGAACCTGAATCGTGAAAGGGCACGTGACCGATACGAACTTGACCCACATTCTTTTAAAGAAGCCGATGATTGGGCTAGGCTAGACAGTATGGAGATCCTGGGAATCTATCATTCTCATCCCGACCATCCATCACGTCCATCAACGTTTGATAGGGAAAGGGCATGGCCAGATTGGATATACATTATTCTTTCAATAAATCACGGCAAATATAGCGACGGAAGAGCCTGGATTCTTCACGATTTTGATTCTACATTTATAGAAGAAAAAATCGAATTAAGTTTGTAATTATTCAGCCACTAAGGAACCAAGGCACAAAGGGAAGGAATATGAGTTTTAAAGAAGGAGCCAGAAGTCAGAAGCCTGAAGAAAAACTTCTAATTCCGACTCCTGACGCCTCGACTAAGCTCGACGAAGTCTTCTGAATTCTAATTTCGTGTCTTTGTGGCTAAACATTCACTAGGAGGGATGAAAAGTGGAATTAACCGATGAACAGATATATCGCTACAGTAGAAACATACTTCTTCCCGAGGTTGGTGGGGTTGGACAAGAGAGACTACTTCGCTCGAGGGTGTTTTGTGTAGGCGCTGGAGGTCTCGGTTCACCAGTTGCACTTTACCTCGCTGCTGCAGGGGTAGGTACTATTGGAATTGCTGACTCCGATCAGGTTGATATATCCAATCTTCAAAGACAGGTGCTTCATTTTACGGATGACATCGGTAGATCAAAGGCTATTTCAGCCAGTGAAAAATTAGAGAGACTAAATCCCGATGTTAATGTGATTGTTTATGAAGAAATGATAACGAAAAACAACATTAGAAACATTATTAAGAATTATGATATTGTGCTTGACGGCTCTGATAATTTCCCTACTCGCTATCTTGTTAATGACGCATGCTATTTCGAGAAGAAGACCCTCGTTTCAGGTGCCATATTGAGATTTGAGGGGCAGGTATCGGTATTTAAGCCTCATGCAGGCGGGCCCTGTTACCGTTGTCTTTATTCTGAGATTCCTCCTGCAGGGATGATTCCAAGCTGTCAGGAAGCAGGGATCCTCGGTGCCGTTGCGGGAATTATAGGGACAATTCAGGCTGTTGAGACACTCAAAGAAATTCTTCAAATAGGACAAACCCTTATTGGAAGACTACTTATCTTTAACGCTTTAACTATGTCAGTTATGGAGGTTAAGGTAAAGAGGGACCCAAAGTGTCCTCTATGCGGTGAAAGTCCAAGGATCAAGGATCTCATTGATTATGAACAGCCTGAGTGCGAGGTTGATTTGTCTTCAATACTAGGCACATAAAGTTTGACTGATATAAAGGTCAGTGCTAGAATTTAAAGATAAAATACAAATGATGAAAAGCCAAAGAGTTGAATAAAATAGAGTAGAGTTGCAAGATGAGTTCCATGTTAATCACTTTTTACTCCGCGCCTAAAGTTTGCTGTTATTCTCGTGGTCATATGAGATAAGATGTCAAAAAAGGATCCTTTATCTCAAGCAATTGAGCTTTTTCAAAAGGCTTATGAATATCAGATGAATGGTGAGCTAGATCTTGCTATAGAGCACTATAAACGCTCGATCGAAACCTATCCTATGGCTGAAGCCTACACATTTCTAGGATGGACCTACAGCTTTCAGGGAAAACTCCAGGATGCTATAACTGAATGTAAAAAAGCAATAGAGGTTGACCCAGATTTTGGAAATCCGTACAACGATATAGGTGCATACCTAATCGAGCTTGGAAAATTAGACGAAGCGATACCATGGCTTGAAGAAGCGATTCGTGCAAAACGGTACGAACCACGACACTACCCCCACTATAATCTAGGTAGAGTCTATTATATAAAAGGGATGATGAAGAAGGCTCTCGAGGAATACCAGAAGGCGCTAGAGGCCTATCCAGATTACACACTCGCCAAAGAAGCGGTCGACAAAATAAAGGTCTCGCTCAATTGAATTTAAATCAAGTGTAATTTTATTAAGAAGAAAAACTTCTTCATTCATTAAATCTGTCGAATTTGATCTTTATTCTCACAAAACCAAATTAATTTTATCCATAATTTTATCCAAATTCATAACAAACGGTGTCATAACAAACGGTTGACATGTCCTTTCGTATAACCTAAGATGTTTTTTGAGAGTGTAGGCTTTAAACTAGGTTAATATTAAATATGAGTACATCTTTCTTGGGTACAATTTGAAGAAGGAGTATGATTTTGAAATCTTATACATTCAGAGCGGTAGTTGAGGAAGATACATTTCCCGACGGAAGCGTGGGATACTTTGCGTATGTCCCAGAGTTAGAGCATCTTGGTGCTGCTACACAGGGAAAAACACCCTCAGAATCCCTCAAGAATCTTCAAGAAGTACTTGAAATGATTATCGAGGAACTCATAGAAGAAAAACAATCGATTCCTGCTGAGGCTGTAAAGGTTTCTGATGAACCCCTCGTGACAGTCACGCTCTAAGATGAGTTCCATTGATTATTCAAAAAGAGGCAGAGGTATTATAACAAAATATTGAAGTGACCTTACTATTTCTCCAGCGTATCTGCTTCTTCCCAAACACGAAATGTCATTGCTTCTACAATAATGAGCTTGCCTCGTAATTGTTCTGGAGTTTTGAACTGGTTGAATACATTTTTGAGTGCGGCAACGATGGTGCTGATGAAAGGCGGGTTAATTTTGATCCGGATAATGCCAAAGAAATCGCCCATGGATATGCAAGAATATTAGAAAAATCAGAATCGAAAGTTAGTATGATGTACTTCCCCTGTTTAGCCTGAAGGGCAATCTATGCATCGTTTGAGCCAAGTTTTACAGGGGCTGGATTAAAACCACACTCTTATAGTGAGGTAATGACCGGTCACGGGACATTCTCATCGGAAAGCATTCTGAGAGGTATACTCTCTCGTCTTTAAAAGTTGGCTGGCATAATGGAGAGCAGCTTCGATGTGTTTTCTTGTAAGTTGGGGGTAATAGTTTGGACCAATAATTTCTTCGATTGGAACTCCAGCCTCGAGAAGCTCTAAAACTAGGTACACTATAATACGTGCACCTTTGAAACAGGGTTTACCGTGACAGATATTAGGATCAACAGCAATATAATCAGCGAAGTTCATGGTATTTAAAATATCAAAAAATAAAGACTCTTTCAAGGACAGTGCATATTCATAGAACCTCTACCCTAGCATTTCTCGCTCACTGAAATTAAAAGATTTTGAAAACGGGGCCGACGGGACTCGAACCCGCGACCTCTGGCTTGACAGGCCAGCGTTCTAACCGAGCTGAACTACGGCCCCCAGAAATCAGTCGATAGTCAATAGTGGGTAGTCGATAGTTAAGGACTTCTGACTATTAGACTCTAGACTAGCAACTATTGACTAAAGATGGTGGGCGGTACCGGTTTCGAACCAGTGACCTCTTGCTTGTAAGGCAAGCGCTCTCCCACTGAGCTAACCGCCCTTGCTTTTAAGTCCTTTCTACGCAACTATTTAGTCACTAATTGAAACGAATTTAAACGAATAAAACGATGCAAGATGCATGAATCCTCTATCGTGTATCTTGCATCCTGCATCGTGTATCCTGCATCAATTTTCAGGGCTTGTCAAGAAAGATTAATATTGGTTTGAACGATACCCTCGTCAATGGGAAGAGAGCCAAGCGGTGGAGTCACAATATCAGCCAGTATGGATTCCTCAGACAGGATAGCTTCCCTAATGACCTCATCCATGTGCTCAACCAATTTAAGCTCAACATCCTTTAAAATCTTATCAGATATATCCTTTAGATCCTTTTCGTTCTCAAGAGGCATAACAACCTTCTTCACCCTTCCACGATGAGCCGCAAGGATCTTTTCCTTGAGTCCACCAATAGGAAGCACCCTTCCGCGGAGGGTAATTTCTCCAGTCATTGCCAAATCATGCTGAACTGGTTTCTTTATAAGAGCCGACACAATAGCTGTTGCCATTGCAATACCAGCCGAAGGTCCGTCTTTTGGAGTAGCACCCTCTGGGACATGTATATGTATGTCTACCTTCTGATAAAAGTAACGTTCTAGCCCAAGTTTTTCTGCTCTGGATCTCACATAACTCATTGCAGCCTGGGCGGATTCCTGCATTACCTCTCCGAGTTTACCTGTAATTGTAAAGGTCCCTTTGCCAGGAACTATAGCAACCTCAATCGTGAGTAGCTCGCCACCAACCTCAGTCCAGGCAAGCCCTGTTGCAATCCCAATTTGATCCTTCTCCTCGATCTCTCCAAACCTGAACTTTGGAATTCCGAGAAACTTATTGATTGCACTTGAATTAATCTTCATCGCATGGTCAGTTCCATGCTTAACAACCTCTTTAGCCACCTTTCTACAAATCGTTGCTAGCTCACGTTCAAGGGTTCTCACGCCCGATTCACGTGTGTACTGCCTTATCACACTTAATATCCCGTTATCGTTAATTTTAAAGTTCTCTGGTTTTAGTCCATGAGCCTCAAGCTGTTTGGGAACCAGGAATCGCTTTGCAATCTCAAGCTTTTCATCCTCGGTGTAGCCTGGGAGTCGTATGATCTCCATTCTGTCCTGAAGCGCCCAAGGGATAGTATGAAGCACATTTGCAGTGGTTATAAAAAGCACACCTGAAAGATCATAGTCGGCGTCAATGTAGTGATCATTAAACATATGATTCTGCTCAGGGTCTAATGCCTCAAGGAGGGCCGCCGCCGGATCCCCTCTAAAATCGATTCCGAGTTTATCTATCTCATCGAGCAAGAAAACTGGATTAACAGTACCTGCCTTCCTCATCCCCTGAATAATCTTTCCAGGAAGGGCACCGATATATGTGCGGCGATGACCCCGGATTTCAGCCTCGTCCCTTACACCACCAAGGGATACCCTTACAAACTTTCTTCCCATAGCGCGCGCAATGGACTTAGCAAGCGAGGTTTTACCAACCCCTGGAGGCCCAACAAAGCATAGGATCGGTCCCTTAAGTTTCTTTGTAAGGGCGCAAACAGCAAGATATTCAACTATCCTCTCTTTAGGCTTCTCAAGCCCATAATGGTCTTCCGCTAGTATCTTAGTCGCTTCATCAAGATCAAGTCGGTCTTCGGTCTTTTCATTCGTCCAGGGAATTGAGAGAAGCCAGTCAATGTAGTTTCTAACTACCGTAGCTTCAGCTGACATAGGAGACATCATCTTAAGCTTTTTAAGCTCACGTTTAACCTTTTGCTCAACCTCTTCAGAAAGACTCTTCTGCTTTAACTTTTCTTCAAACTCCTGCATCTCTGATTTAAGGTCATCCTTCTCACCCAACTCCTTTTGTATAGCCCTCATCTGTTCAGTGAGATAGTATTCCTTCTGCGACTTTTCCATCTGCTTCTTTACCCTTGTTCTAATCCTTTTCTCAATCTGAAGGATCTCAACCTCACCCTGTAATTTCTCATATAGCTTTTCAAGCCTCTCTGCAGGGCTAGTACACTCGAGTATCTCTTGCTTATCTTGATGTTTAAGCCCAAGATGGGATGAAATTGTATCAGCTAAACGGCTCGGTTCATCAATAGAGGAAATAGTTACTAAAACCTCAGATGGAATCTTTCTATTGAGCTTTACATAATTCTCAAACGCTGTAACAAGGGTACGCATTAAGGCTTCGGTTTCGACTCCTGCATCATCCGCTTCTGAAATCCTCTCGGCCTCGACCATAAAAAAGCTTGGATTAGGGACATAGCGAAGAATTTGCGCCCTTCTTTTTCCCTCTACCAGTACCTTAACAGTTCCGTCAGGAAGACGGAGCATCTGTATTATTGTGCCTATCGTTCCAATTTTATAGATATCCTCTTCACTTGGATCATTGGTCTTGGCATCCTTTTGAGCGGCAAGAAGAATCTCTTTATCCTTTCTCATCGCCTCTTCAAGCGCGCGAATTGACTTCTCGCGTCCCACGAAGAGTGGGGCTACCATATGCGGGAAGATCACCACATCCCGAAGCGGAAGAAGAGGAATCATTGCTAATTCTTGTTTTCTTTCTCCATCAAACTTAAAAAACATTGGCATCTTAGTCTCCTTAACTACTCAATTTATCCAGAACCTAAACGCCTTTCCTCCTCATAGGAGAAAAGTGGAACGCCTGTACCACTTACCAACTCCTCCGTTATTACACAACGCCTAAGCCCTTTTAGTGATGGGACCTCGTAAGAAATATCAAGCATGATAGTTTCAATTATAGACCTTAGCCCGCGAGCCCCGGTCTTTCTTCTAATTGCATCATGAGCGATAGTCTTTAACGCCCCTTCTGTGAACTCAAGCTCAACACCTTCAAGCTCCATAAGCTTTTGGAACTGTTTCACAACTGCATTCTTTGGTTTTGTTAGAATCTCAACAAAGGTTTTTTCATCAAGCTCATCCAAGGTCGCAACAACTGGGACCCTTCCTACAAACTCCGGTATCATACCATACTTTATAAAATCCTCAGGCTGAACCTCTTTCAAAATCTCACCAAGACCCTTTTCTTCTCTTCTTCCAAGTGTCGCCTCAAACCCGATTGACTTTTCACCAATCCTTCGCCCAATTATATCCTCAAGCCCACAAAATGCTCCACCGCAGATAAACAGGATGTTTGTCGTATCGACTTGAATGAACTCCTGTTGTGGATGCTTTCTTCCTCCCTTAGGTGGAACATTCGCCTTTGTACCCTCTATAATCTTTAAAAGAGCCTGCTGAACGCCCTCTCCCGAAACATCCCTCGTAATCGAAGGACTATCCCCAGATTTTCGGGCGAGCTTATCTATTTCATCTATATATATAATCCCTTTTGACGCCCTTTCAAGATCATAATCTGCAGCCTGCAAAAGGCTCACAATCATATTTTCAACATCCTCACCTACGTAGCCTGCCTCTGTGTAGCATGTGGCATCAACTATAGTGAATGGAACATCAAGGAATTTCGCAAGCGTCTGTGCCAAAAGGGTTTTTCCACAACCAGTGGGACCTATAAGAAGAATATTGCTCTTTTGAACATCAACATCGCTGCTTCTTTTACCACTGTAGGCGTTAAGCTCGATCCTCTTGTAATGGTTATAAACAGCTACAGCCAATATCTTCTTTGCTCTTTCCTGGCTGATTACGTACTCGTCTAAGAAAGCCTTAATCTGGTAAGGGGTTGGTAGAGTCGAATATCGTCTTCTTAGATGGCCCTCTTTTACCTCTTCCTCTGCTATTATTTCATTACATAACTCAATACACTCATTGCAGATATAAACAGTAGGCCCGGCAATCAGCTTCCTAACCTCTTTCTGACTTTTTCCACAGAATGAGCAATAAAGGTTTCCGTCTCTTCCTTCTCGTCTGGTAGTCACTTTGTCGCTTCCTCCCTTTTCGTAATTATAGCATCAACTATGCCGTACTCTAAAGCATCCTTAGCAGTAAGGAAAAAATCCCTTTCTGTGTCCCTTGCTATTCTTTCAATAGGTTGTCCTATATGCTTTGCAAGTATTCGATTTATGTCCTCTCGAACCCTAAGGATCTCTTTTGCGTGAATCTCAATGTCTGTAGCCTGTCCCTCAACACCACCTAAGACCTGATGGAGAAGTATACGGGCATGAGGGAGTGCATACCTTTTTCCCTTAATACCAGCGGCAAGGAGTACAGCCGCCATACTGGCAGCCTGACCGATACAGATTGTCGCTACTTCTGGCTTTATGTATTGCATAGTATCATAAATAGCAAGCCCAGCAGTGACGTGGCCACCTGGAGAATTCACGTAAACATAAATATCCTTTTCAGGACTTTCAGATTCAAGAAAAAGCAATTGAGCAATTACCGTATCCGCAACCCCATCTGTAATCGGTGATCCTACAAAGACTATCCTGTCTTTTAAAAGACGGGAGAATATATCATAAGCCCTTTCTCCCCTGTTAGTCTGCTCTATTACAATAGGCACAAAAGAGGACATTTCAAGTTTTTAGTATACTGATTTTAGCCCGCTTTGTCAATTTGTGTTTCCTCTTTCACATCGGATTTTTCGATTAAAAAGTTAAGAACCTTATCTTCAACTAAACTCGCTTTTAAGCTATCGATCAAATTATTCTTTTCATATATCTCTCTAACCTTTTGAAATTGAACTGCTGAAGATTTTGAGATCTCTATGAGTTTATTGTCTACCTCATCCTCGTCTACCTGAACTCCTTCTTTCCTAGCGATTGCACCTAATATTATCGAAGCCTTTACATTCTGCTCAGCTCTATTTCTAAAATTTCCTTCCGCCTCATCTAATACAGGGAGCTTAACACCGTGTCTTTCAAGGTTTAGTGCGAACTCACGCTTAAGACGAAGTGCTTCATTCTCAATCAAGCTTGGTGGAACATCAAGAGGGTTTCTTTCAAGAAGAACCTTAATAAGCTCTCCTTTGAGCTTATCCTCCGATTCCTTATCAAATCTTTTTTCTAAATCCTCCCGAATCTTCTTCTTTAACCCCTCTAGATTCTCCTCGCCTAAATCCTTTGAGAAATCATCATCGAGTTCAGGAAGTATCTTCTCAAGAATCTCCTTAACCATTACTGTAAAATTTGCAGTCTTTCCAGCGACATCCTTCATTTGGAAATCCTCTGGGTATGTAATTTCAAATTCCTTTTCTTCACCCTTTTTCATCCCTATGAGATTATCTTCAAACTCAGCCATTAATCTTTTATACCCCACTATAACTTGAGCATCCTTTGCCTTCAGGTCTTTAATAGGTTTTCCATCAACAACCCCAGCATAATCAATTATCAAGTAATCTCCTGTTTTAACCTCTCTATCCTCTCCAATAGGTTTAGCTTGAGCCCCCTGTTCCCTAATTTGATTTAGAACCCGCTCTACATCCTCTTCTTTCACCTCGCGTTTCTCCTTCTTTAGCTCAATCCCTATATATTCCTTCACCTCAAAATCAGGTATTACTTCAAACACTGCCGTATAGTGAAATTCTTTATCCCGCTCAATCTTGTCTTTTGTTATTCTAGGCCTAGATATAGGGATTATAGAAACTTCTTCGAGTGCCTTTTCAAATGACTGAGATACAAGCCTTGATGATACCTCCTCAAATATATAGCTCCCGTATGTGGCTTCTATTACCCTTCTTGGAGCCTTACCCGGGCGAAACCCCTTAATTTTTGCTTCCCTCTCTAGCTCTTTAAACACTTCATCTAACTTTCCTATTACCTCCTCTTTAGGAATAAACACCTCAACCTTTCTCTCTGTATTGCTGAGTGATTCAACGTTGACTTTCATAGAACTGAACTCCTTTTATGTAATTATTTAGCCACAAAGACCCTAAGACACGAAGTCGGAACTTAGATAAAAAGAAGATAGTCTACTTTTGGCTTCTGAATCTACTTTTCAAACTCATATTTTTTTCTTTGTGCCTTGGTGCCTTAGTGGCAAATAGTTAATGCAATTCATGCGAGAGGGGGGAGTTGAACCCCCACGGGTTGTGCCCACTGGATCCTAAGTCCAGCGCGTCTGCCAGTTCCGCCACTCTCGCTTTGTGGTTCCCTAAAAACCTCTCTCCCTTCGACTGTGCTCAGGGCAGGCTTTGATCGCTACCACAGATACTGGAATGGGCTGCGAGGGATTCGAACCCACGACCCAGTGATTAAGAGTCACTTGCTCTACCAAGCTGAGCTAGCAGCCCACTATAATTATTTCAGCAAATTACAACTAATAATTTTTTATCTACGCTGCTATAGTAATTATAATTAGAAGTTTTTACCTTATTACTTCTATTATTAGCAGAATTCATTATAAATATGTTATTTTTAAAATCAACTTTTCCCATTTTCTCTGTTTCCTTTCTTTATCTAGCCTCAAGAAATATTTTATTAAATTGTTACTGATTATAATAGTTCTTAGAAATGTTTCTATTTATCTAAAGCTTCAAGTGCTGATTACTTCTTGTGTATTTATCTTGAAACAGTCCTTTCAATAATTGGTGCCACGTCTGCCGGACTTTTTGAGACTGATCATTGCCACTTACCAAAACCACCATGTTCGTTTACCGCATTTACCCATTCATCCAGAAATTCACGCTTTGTTTTGTCCTCTTGGGTTTCTTGTCACTTCGTTTCTAGGACAAGATAATCTCCTGTTTTAAGCCGAAGTATAAAATCCGGCTGGAATTTTCTGACCATTAATATAAATATGAAGAGCACTTCAAATCCAAGATGGTCGTTCTTCACCTATGAATCAAAGTTAGGGTTGCGATCAAGTTCAAATGCCTCTGACGCTTCCAACGGATCTATATAAATATCTCTGATCATCAAAAGCTTTTGAATGTTCGAAATCGACAACGCACCCTCCAGGACGCCTACTTTCTTTCAAACTGAAAGACCGGGTCTCATGATTATAGCTCCAGTAATGTTTTGGTTCTTCATAGGGAGAATTTATGATAAGCCGGTCAATCTGCTTCATGTCTCTTCTTCGGGTGGAACAAGAGGCTCAATTATGGTAATCAGGACCGGAATATCATTACGAACTGTATCCCAAACCTTTTCAATATCTATTCGGAAATATTCGTGAATCAAGCAGTTTCTCATACCGGTTATGTCCTTCCATGATATATCAGGATGAGCATTCTTGGTTTCTCGAGAAATTTTGCGAGCTGCCTCGTCAATTATCTCCAACATCCTCATGACTGCGTTTTGATGTAACGAGCTCTATTGAAAATCTTCCTATGTTAAATCTGATGTGAATTCTCTTGCATGTCTGGCTGCAATAAGAATATCAAGAAGATATGCATCATCTCGCCACATATATGACCTCTAAATGATCGAGGATATGTTTTCTGCGGATATAATTTTCGCTTTGCTCAACAGATTTCTTTTCAACCAGGTCTACTTCACGCCCAAATATTTCTTTCAGTTCATCCTCCATTTGAATAAGATCAAAAAAACTAATCTTTCTCTCAGGAGCGAATGTGACCAGGACATCAATGTGGCTTCCAGGTCGAAAATCTTCTCGGAGGGCAGAGCCGAAGAGGGAAAGCTCTATTATCTTCCATTTTTTGCAAAATTCTTCCAACTTAAAATAAGGTATATCAATTTGTACCCTGTTTCCCATATTATTCCACCTCATCTAAACTGTGGATTTTCAATTAATTAGTCTCAATATTTACCTCATTCTTGAAATGACTTATGCTTTAATTGATATCAATAAAATTATTCCTTTCAATAGGATTTAAGGTACATAAATATTTTGATTATGCCATTCGATATACTCAAGTGAAGGACAGTCTTTTACATTATAAGGTATCACTTTTAGTTTATTGCCGTGCAATAAATAATAATCACGCCCATTTTCGTATGCTTCCTTAATACGTTTACTAACTTCCACATTAAAGTCATTAGTTATAGTTAAATACCCCGGATCGAATAATTTATGTATATCTGATCTAAGCAAAAGACCATTATTTACCTTATTTGGACCTGAGTCTACATATGGTTTAATATGAGCCGCTTCTAATGCGGGCAGAGTACGTTCACCTGTAATCCCACATCTTCTTTGGTAGGCTTCAGTCACTAAGACGCGAAAAGCACCTTGACCCAATCTAGCACGTATTAAATATTCAGAACCATATGATGAGCTTTCTTCAGCAAATATTGAATCTTTTTCATTAACTTTTTTCGAAATTGATTTGTTTTGTATGCGCTCTTGAACCGCTGACCATAATGCTGCTCCTAAAGGCTCATGATAATCATAAGTTTTCCCACGTACAAGATTGGGGTTCCAGTCTTTGGGCACAGGTATCCATTCATCTTTAGTAAAAAAGAAAGGATTAGCCAGAATAATACAACCAATCATAGGATCAGGTTCATAAGTTTTATGCTGTACCCGGTATTTCATAATTCTTGATCGTATAAGTTCATAGCTGGCTGCGCCATTCTTTTCTCCAAAAGCTTGCCAAGCAACTGAAATTGGTAGCCTTGAAAAACTTACAAAGAAACCACCTCCGGTAATGAAGTTAAATGGACTATGTAGCTTGAAAAGGAATAGTCCCCCTGGTTTTAAAGCTTGAAATGTAACATTTCCACTTGGTTGCCAAAAGTTCACCTGGTCAGGTGCAATATTTGACAAGAAATTAAACCACTCTGTATCAGTTACTCCAACCCAGAATTTCATATTTGAACTACTCTATACATAAATCAATATGCTTGACTCCGAATTTCAAAATAACAACACATACATTTAATATATGCCATGCATGAATCATCTACCAAGTAAGATTTTAATTAACAAGTTTTGTGTTCTTAGTGCAACCCGTAATTGACAAAAGTTGGATAAGTAACATTCGATATTACCAGTATCTAGTCTAAAAAATTTATAACCGTTAAGTAAGACTTATAACAATTAGTAGTTTCGTCACAAGTATAAACTCTACAGCAATATGCGATTGACTAAATGCTAGTTTGATTCTAGAACTCGATAACTTCTTATAGACACTTGATCATCAGTTAGGAAAATGGGGTTTTATTGGAAAACAGCATTTGCATTTCCCTTATCTGCATTTAGGACTATATTGATGTTAATGCGGTTTTAATTCACTCGTGGATGTAAACGGAGAAGAAAAAAAGAAGATGTAACATAAAAAATCAGAGATAATCCATGGTGGTAGACTCAGTTGATAGAAACTTTAGCAGAAAGTAACGAAAGACGAACATAAGCCCATTCATTATGTTATCATCACGCGGCGTTTAGTAAGCCATCCCACCCGTTTAAACATCTGGCGAAATTAAACAGTATTTCAAATACTATTCACCACCTTTGCAATCTTTATATCAATTTCTAATCCATCAAGAGGGTCTTTCACTGGAATTACACCAAGAGCAACTGCCTCACCATATAGGGCTTTAATAATTTTAAAGTTTTGCTTAATATCAACCTTATCTTTCTATAACAACTCCTTCTCAAATTCTTGGAGTCTCTTAGGATTTGTTACCAATTTCCCAACCCCGACTTTTCTTTCCAATTTTCGCACAATGCTTTTACTTTTTTGAAGTAAATGTCTAGCCAGTGAAACATTTACAGCATAGGAGGGTAGAATTAGAATGTGTTTCTTATTCGAACCAGATCCCAAGTAAATGAAATTGTAAAGTTCATTCACAATAAGAGGCGACTACTTGCTATTCTCAGGCCTAACTATGACAAATGTGTATTTGTCAAGGTCAATGTATTTTCTAGCCACTCTCATGACGTCTTCCTTAGAAACTGAGTAAATCTGCTCAGGGTAGTGCGTATACTCATCCCAACCAATTCCATAAAGCTCGTCGAAGGCGATCTTTGCAGCCTGAGATGAGTTCTGCTGAAGCCCTATCTCAAAATTGCCTACAAGGTAGTTCTTCGCCCTCTTAAGTTCGTCACCAGTTATTCCGTCTTTTAAAAGAATTGTAAGCTGTTCCTTTATTCCTTGAATAGCCTCTGCTTCCTTTTCAGGCGCAGAACCTATATAAACGCCGAAGAAACCTGGCTCCAGTCCGAAGTTAAGAAATGAAGTAACGCTATAGGCAAGGCTTCGTTTATCTCTTAACTCCGTAAAGAGCCTTCCGCCCTGCCCTGCAAGAATCGCATTTAACACCTCAAACGGATACTGGTCAGGGTCTTTGAGAGTTGGCGCTTGAAAACCTAGGATTATATGGGTTTGAGCTTTATCCTTTTGCTTTAATGCATCAGTCCTTATCTTATCAGGAGGGGGCTCAGCTTTAACTTGAGGAGGAAAAAATCCTCCTTTTTTCATTGTCCCAAAATACTTTTCGATTGTTTTTAAGACATCCTTTTCATTCACATCCCCCACAACAGAAATAACCATGTCCTCAGGGCGAGCGTATTTCTGGTAAAACTTGATTAAATCCTCCTTTCCTATCTTGCTAACTGTCTCTTTTGTTCCAAGCACATTAAACCCATAGGGGTGCTCACGGTAAAGCGTATTTAAAAAGAGATTTATTGTTAGTCTTAAGGGGTTGTCACCTTCACGGTTTATATCTGAGAGAATATCCCTTCTCGCTCGCTCGATCTCTTCAGGTATAAAAGATGGATGTAGTACAACATCAGCTAATATATCCATTGCCTTATCAAAGTTTCTACTTAGAGATTCAACGTTTACACCAAAGCTATTTCTTCCAGAAAATCCCTTAACCGAGCCTGCTATGGATTCGATCTCCCTTGCAATATCCTCGGCGCTTCTACTAGTCGTACCTCGAGTAAGCGTCTCGGATACAAAGTTAAAGACACCGTTACTATTTTTATCCTCAAACCTTACTCCTCCTAAGAACACAGCACGGGCTGCGAATAAAGGAACGGAATGGTTTTCTTTAATTAAGATAGTTATACCGTTATTGAGTACAACTTTCTTTACGTTATTATCTGAATCGAATGAGAGTTGGCTAAGTTCTTTCTCAATAGCTTTGGATGAGGAGTTAGCTACTTCGGCTATTTCATTATCACTTAGCATCACCTTCCCTGTAGGAAGAAGAAATCCAGCAGTTAGGTTCGGGTTATTAAAATACCTTCTCGCCACTCGAATTATGTCTTCCTGAGTTACTTGTGATACCCTTTGTAGATAATCGCCTTCTAGCCTGTAATCTCCCGCCTCTACCTCATAGTAGCCGAGCTTTTGTGCCTGTCCCTGCATGGTTTCTTTAGTATATATAGAATCACTTTCAATGTTCACCTTAGCCCTTGAAAGCTCCTCAAAGCTTACAGGCTCGTATTTTAGTCTATACGTTTCTTCTATAATCTCAGAGAACGCATCTCTAGCCTTCTCCGGATCAAGCGTCCCACCCACATTAAAAAGCCCGCTAGACTTAGGTGTAAAGGAGTAGGCATATATGTTATTCACTAAGCCTTTTTCTTCTTTAACCCTTCTGTAAAGCCTGGAACTCTCACCGCCTCCAAGGATATTTGAAATCACATCAAGCACAGGGGCATCCTCATGCTTCACACTTGGTGTATGAAATGCAAGAGAAAAGTAACCTTCCTGGATGTTCTTATCAAAAACAAACGCCCTTAATTCCTTCTGAGCAGGCTCATCAGATATAACACACCCGGGAATCGACCTCTGCTGTGGAGCTCCAAAGGTTTCTTGAATCTTCGGAATAGCCTTACGAGCGTCGAAATCACCTACCAGTACAAGCACCATATTATTCGGGGAGTACCACTTTTTGTAGAAATTAACTACCCTTTCCCTGGTGAAGCTTCTCACACTCTCGTCGCTCCCTATAACTGGTCTTCCATATGGATGAACAGTATAAGCCTCGGAGAAAAGTCTTTCGCTGAGTTTTCTTGAGGGTGTATCCTCGCCACGCCTGATTTCCTCGAGAACGACTTCAAGCTCTTTATTCAACTCAATAGGGTCAAACTTTGAATTTTCCATCGCATCCGAAAGCACATCAAGCGCAGTATCAAGGAACCTACTTGCTATCACAACGTAATATACAGTTTCATCAAATGAGGTATATGCATTAATATCGCCGCCATCTCCCTCAATTACCCTTGCTATCTCTCCAACTCCCCTTTTTTCCGTCCCCTTAAAAACCATATGTTCATGCACATGTGCAAGGCCATATTCACCATCCTGTTCGCATGCGCTTCCAACCTTAACCCAAACGTTTACAGCAACAACCGAAGCGGAATGGTTTTCCTCTAAAATGACTGTAAGACCATTCTCAAGTTGATACTTCACAACGCCAATTCCACCATCTTGACCCTTTTCAATAAGTTTTGCAGCTTTTTCTCTCTCAGCAGCCATTATTTTCTCCCCTATCATAAGAGTGAGTATCAGTATACCAGAGGCAAGGACTTTTATTACCATTCCTCGTACATTGCACTCGGAATAGTTCAAGAAATATTGCATAAGAACCTCCTAATATTAGATATTTGCATTGACTTAGGCTTTTTTAAGAAAAGATTTTAGATTACCCTTAAGGAGTCTCTTCGGGCTCTGTCTCTTCGATGACCTTGGGTTTTTCTTTAAACTGTCTGGCAATGTATAAAATTAATCCGATCAAAGAGTATAGATAAACTACCAAAAGAACAATAATTTCAGGGTTTGTAATAACTGCTGTGAATATGATTGCGGCAACAACAAGCACATTAAACGGCTTTTTTGCCCACCCTAATCTCAAACCTTTCCAGTATGGGACATCGCTTACCATAAGGAGTCCCACAAACGGAGCTAAAATGAGATAAAACCACATCATCCTATCATCAGGAGTAATTTGAAACTCAGAAAAAAGAAGAATCGGAGAGAACATAAGCCCCGCTGCAACAGGGCTTGGAAGCCCAGTAAAGGCATATTTTTCACGATTTCCTGACTGGACATTAAACCTCGCAAGCCTTAGAGCTGTACAAACTATATAAAACAGGGCTACCATTAGTCCCAACTTTCCAGATTGCATAAGCGTAAAAACATAAATCAAAACACCAGGAGCAACACCAAATGAAACCAAGTCTGAAAGAGAATCATAAGATAAGCCGAAGTTGCTCTGAGATTTGAGAATCCTTGCAATCCTTCCATCAAATAGATCAAGAAGCCCAGCGATCCCGATAAAAGCAGCGGCCCACCAGAATTTTCTATAAAACCGTTCTGAATCGCTAGCCTGAATTTCACTTAATGAAGCTATCTGAATCGAGGTCATAATCGAAAGGAGTCCACAAAAAAGGCTACCAGTGGTGAAAAGATTTGGTAAAACAGGCAACATTCTTTGACGCTTTGACTTTTTCCTTTTATTGTCGCTGGTAAACCCGGACGATGTTCGCATCTTCATTCGCCTTTTCCTCTCAGCAATCCTAGAATTGTCTCACCACCTCTTACCTTATCTCCGAGTGTTACTGATACTTCAGAACTAGGAGGAAGGTAAATATCTACCCTTGAACCGAATTTAATCATACCAAATCTTTCGCCTTTTTGAAGTAGTTCCCCGACTGAGACATAAGAAACAATCCTCCTCGCTATAAACCCTGCAATCTGAACAACGACGATTTGTTCTTTATCATCAGTTTCGATAAGAGTAACAAGCCTTTCGTTCTCTGTTGATGAACGCTTTAAGTCAGCTATATGAAATTGACCTGGGACATACTTAGTGTTAATAACCCTTCCAGTCACTGGAAATCTGTTTACATGGCAGTCAGTTATGGATAAGAAAATTCCTATCCGTTTCATCTCGAGATTTAAAAAATTCTCTTCAAGAGCGTTATCAATTTCTACAACCTTTCCGTCAGCAGGAGAAACTATAGAAAATGGGACTTCAGGGGTTTTCCTCTCAGGATCTCTGAAGAAGTATATGATAAAAACAGTGACGGCGGCAAGAATAATTGATAATGACTCAAAACCAAATAGTGCTGTGATCCATGCAAGAAAGGCGGATACACCTATATAAGGAAGACCCTCTAAGGCTATTATGCTTTTCGGTTTTATCATCAGCTCATTAGTTTTTAGGCAAAAATCAAATGATGCATGCATGATTCATGATACACGATTCATGATGCATGAAAGTTATGTGCATCCTGCATCCTGCCTTCAATTCCTTGTCTTATCAACGAGTTTCTGCTTGAAGAGAGAACTCATCATCTCCCTGAGCCTCCGTCCAACCTCCTCAATCTGGTGACTCTCACCATTTTTTAGAAGTGCATTATAAACTGGACGGCCGGCTCTATTTTCAATTATCCACTCCCGTGCAAACTCGCCCGACTGAATCTCTTTGAGTATACGCTTCATCTCTTGTCTAACGGTATCGTTTATTACCCTTGGTCCTCTGGTTATATCCCCGTATTTTGCAGTATCACTTATTGAATAACGCATATTAGAGATACCACCCTCATAAATTAAGTCCACTATAAGCTTAACCTCGTGAAGGCATTCAAAGTAAGCCATCTCAGGTGGATAGCCGGCTTCGACGAGTGTTTCATATCCGGCTAGAATTAAGGCTGTCAACCCACCACAAAGAACACACTGCTCACCAAAGAGATCGGTCTCGGTTTCATCTTTAAAGGTGGTTTCAATTATCCCTGCGCGTCCAGCGCCAATTGCACCGGCATATGCAAGAGCGACTTCTTTCGCCTGCCCCGTTGCATTCTGATAGATTGCGATAAGCACTGGAACACCGCGCCCTTGGGTGTATTCATTACGAACGGTGTGGCCAGGGGCCTTCGGCGCTACCATGAATACATCCACATTTGGTGGTGGTGCAATCTGTCCAAAGTGAATGTTAAACCCATGACCAAATGCAACCGAATCCCCGGGGTTAAGGTTATTTGAAATATGACCTGAGTAAATCTCAGGTTGATGTGAATCTGGAGCAAGAATCATAACAATATCTGCCCATCTAGAGGCCTCGTCTACAGGAAGCACTTTAAAGCCAGCGTTCTTAGCCTTTTCCCAACTACTCCCCCCTTCCCTAAGTCCAACCACTACGTTCATACCGCTATCTCTAAGATTTTGTGCATGCGCATGTCCTTGACTCCCGTAGCCTATTATTGCGATTTTTCTTGTCTTTAGCTTTTCAGTATTAACATCCTTATCGTAATAGACCTTCATCTTTCTCCACCTCTTTTATGGTTTTGAACCTCTCTTGCCATTGCTACAACACCTGTGCGCGCAATCTCTTTTATCCCCATCGGTTTTAGTAGTTCTAAGAAGGCATTAACCTTCTCCTTGTCCCCAGTAAGCTCGAGTGCATATGATTTAGGACCAACATCTATTACCTTTGCCCTAAAGATATCAGCCATTCTGAGAATCTCAGCCCTGGTTTCCTGAGTGGCCTCTACTCTTACAAGCACCATTTCCCTTTCTACATGTGATACTTCAATTAGATCTTGAACCTTGATCACGTTTATCATGTTGTTGAATCTCTTTATGATCTGCTCTATTGTCCAGTCGTCGCCGCTTGTAACTAGAGTGATACGGGATGACGTTTGATCAAGTGTCTCTGCAACGCATAGACTCTCAATGTTAAACCCCCTTGCACTAAAAAGCCCCGCTATTCTTGCAAGTACACCTGGTTCGTTATCAACCAAAATTGAGATTGTGTGCCTCACTTTTAAACCTCCGGTTTAGAAATTTATGTGAAACTTATCTCAGATATTGAAGTGAATAAGGTGTTAAATCCCCATCCTCTAATGCTAAATATTAAATGGCAAGTCAAATTTATGCGTTTTGGGCTTTCACTTTTCTTGCAATAAAATTTTTTCCGAGACTGATCAAGAGTGAATGTCTAATCAAATAAGCTCAATTGACTTATCAAGTCATATCTGCAGGCTCCAGAATCATTTCGTTCATCGCACCACCAGGAGCGATCATCGGATAAACCATCTCTTCGTAGTCAACTACTACCTCTATGAGAACAACCCCTTCGGTAAAGAGGCCCTCCCTTAGTGTAGCCTCTAGCTCATCCGGTCTTTTTGCTCTTAACCCCTTAGCACCAAATGCTTCAGCAAGCTTCACAAAGTCAGGCATTACATCGAAATGAGAAGCTGAATAGTTGCTATTGAAAAATAGCGTTTGCCACTGCCTTACCATTCCATGATGCTCGTTATTTATTACGATGATCTTTAAGTCCATATGATTCTCTACCGCTGTGGCGAGTTCCTGCATATTCATCTGGAAGCTTCCATCACCTGACACGCATATCACCATATCGTTCGGGCGTGCGAATTTTGCACCAATTGCAGCCGGAAATCCAAACCCCATAGTGCCGAGCCCGCCCGATGTAATATGTGTCCTAGGACGATTAAACCTATAGAATTGGGCAACCCACATTTGATGCTGGCCAACATCAGTCACAATTACAGCATCCCCATTTGTAATCTTACAGAGCGTGTCTATAAGGAAAGAGGTCATTATCTTATCCCCATTTTGTCTGTAAGTAAGGGGGTGTTCTCGACCCCACTCCTCAATCTTTCCAAACCATTCCCCCCTGTCAATCTTTAGATTCGAGGGAATAAGTTCAAGCATCTGTTTCAGTATTTGCTTAGCATCTCCAACGATTGGACAGTGAACACGAATGTTCTTATCAATTGTTGAGGGATCAATATCTATATGAACTATCTTTGCATTTGGAGCGAACTTAGGAAAGTTTCCACCGGTTGCCCTATCATCAAACCTCGCTCCAATTGCGATAATTAAATCACTTTCATGAACAGCCATATTTGCTTTATAAGAGCCGTGCATTCCTAGCATGCTCATATAGTATGGGTCGTTAACGGGATAGGATCCAAGTCCCATTAAGGTAAGCGCTACTGGAATCTTAAGCCTATGCACAAACTCTATGAGTTCTGGCGTAGCCTCAGACCAGATAAGACCTCCCCCACCAAAGATAACTGGTCTTTTTGCTGAGAGAATCATCTCAACCGCCTTCTTTATCTGTCCTATGTGACCTTTTGTTGTCGGCTTGTAACCCCTTAGATTAATCTCCTTTGGAATTTCAAATTCATCCTCACCGATAAGAACATCTTTTGGCATGTCAACAAGTACAGGGCCTGGACGTCCTGTAACAGCAATATAAAAGGCCTCCTTCATAGCTTGTGGGAGATCTTTTGTCTTCCTAACAAGGCAATTATGCTTCGTGCATGGCCTAGTAATTCCAATATGGTCTGCCTCCTGAAAGGCATCGCTTCCAAGATAAGGCGTTGGAACCTGACCAGTAAAGACAACCACAGGAGAAGAATCCATATGTGCGGTGGTAATTCCTGTAACCGTGTTGGTAGCAGCTGGACCAGATGTCACAAGCACAACGCCAGGTCTTCCAGATGCTCTCGCATAACCATCTGCCATATGTGTGGCTCCCTGTTCGTGTCTTGAAAGGACATGCTTTATGACATTAGTATACTTAGGCATAACATCATACACCTTTAGCACATATCCGCCGGGAAGACCAAAGATTATATCCACCCCTTGGTCAAGTAGTGTTTCAAAAAACATTTGTGCGCCAATCATTCTTGCCATTAGAGTCTACCACCCATCTTAAAAACTTTTTCTTATCCTTCTTATCTTTTCTTCCATCTTATCTTTGAGTGCAAGCTTCATCTTCTTTAGTCTCTTAACCTCTAGCTCTTCATCGATAGAAAGAGTACCCTTCTTTTCTAGCTCTTTTACCGTGTCATCCAACTTTCTATGTTCAAAATATAACCTTTTAAACTCTTCATCTCCTTCGAGTAACCTTTCAATTATCTCCATTTCCTTCATTATATCACCCATCTCTATAGATTTCAGCCTCTGACTTCCTTAAATATTCAGGAGCGAGAGCCGATAAGTCATCCTTGGTGCCGTTTTTGAACATATAGGATCCTATATGAGCACAACTCGAAGCTTTGGGAAAGTTGATGTCTGAAGGACAAAAAAGCGCAAGCTCTCCAAGCGAGTTTATCAAGAAATCCCTATAAAGCAAAGCACCATTTCCGATAAAAATTGTCTTTTCAGAGATCATCTCACAAATATCATCTGGAGAAATAAGAATATCATCTGTAATCCTATTTAAGTTGGTATCAGAATATCTAAATAACGCTGCATATAGCTCCTTCTTTTTAGCATCAATCAGAGAACATATATATAAAGGAGTAAAAAGCAGATTCCTTGCAAGAACCTCAAGAGACGAAACCCCAACCACTGGGATTCCAAGAGTGAAAGCAAGCCCCTTTGCGGTAGAGATCCCTACCCTTAGTGCTGTAAAAGAGCCCGGACCCTTTGAAACTGCGATCCCCTCAATCTCATTTTTTTCTACACCAACCTCCTTTAAGAGCCAATCTACCATGGGAAGAAGCTTTTCAGTGTGAGTAGGACCGAGATTCAGAAAAAACTCTCCAAGAACCTTGTCACCTTCTAAAACCGCAACGCTTCCGGAACCTGTTGATGTTTCAATTCCTAATACTTTCATGTTTTGCCTGTTCTTTTCCACGTCGATCAATCTCCTCTGCCATTGCATCCGCTCCCGAAGTAATACCACTTACCTTGAGTGCAAGGTCATCTTTATTCGTTGCCTGTCTCATGAGCTCGTCATAAGTGATCAGGCCTTTTTTATAAAAATCAAACAAGCATTGATCGAAGGTCTGCATCCCATAATGCAGATATCCCTCTTCAATAGCAGTTCGTATTTCCGCTGTCTTTGTTGGATCCGCGATACATTCTCTAATCCTCCCTGTAGCAATCAGCATCTCAACTGCAGGAAGCCTACCCTTTCCATTTGCTATAGGCATTAGTCTCTGAGAAATTATCGCCTTTAAGATCTGAGAAAGTTGGTAGCGAATTTGATTATGCTGATTAGGCGGGAATATGGTGAGTATTCGGTTAATCGTCTCTTGCGCATCAAGGGTATGGAGTGTTGTAAGAACCAGATGCCCAGTTTCAGCAGCAGCCATAGCGATTTCCATCGTTTCAAGATCGCGCATTTCACCGACAAGAATCACATTTGGATCTTCCCTCATTGCAGACCTTAAAGCGTTTGTAAATGAAAGTGTATCAATATCGACTTCTCGCTGTTGTATAATGCTCTTTTTGTCACGGTATACGTATTCAATGGGATCTTCAATCGTTATTATGTGCCTTGGGCGAGTCGAGTTTATATAATCAATGATTGCGGCAAGGGTTGTAGATTTACCGCTGCTCGTCGTTCCCGTTGCAATTATTAACCCGCGCTCCTCCTGAGAAATCTTCTCAAGTATAGGCGGTAGATTTAACTCAGAAAAACCCAGGATTTCGAAAGGAACCGCCCTTATAGCCATAGCTATTGTTCCCTGCTGCTGAAAGACATTAAACCTGAACCGTGATAGTCCCTCTATATCGTATGCAAAATCCATCTCAAAGGTTCTTTCATACTTCTCTCTTTGCCACTTATTCATCAAAGAGAAGGCCGTCCTCTCCAAAACTTCCTGCGTAAAACTAGGCGCCTCCTTTATAAACACAAGTGTCCCGTCAATACGAAAGACCGGAGGGCTTCCGACCTTAAGATGTATATCAGTAGCATCAGCCCTTACAGCCGCTCTAAGAAGTCCATCTATCTCTTTCTCAGCCATGATCAACCCTCAAATGTTATTAACTATGTAACGCATATTTCGATAGAATCTCTTCTTTAATTCTCTCCATAATCTCAGGGTGTTCCTTTAAAAATAATCTACTATTTTCTCTTCCCTGACCTAGCCTTTCCCCTTTGTATGAGAACCAAGTCCCACTTTTTTCAATTATTTTTGAATTGGAACCGATATCAATTGCCTCACCCTCTTGGGAAATCCCAATGCCAAAAAGAATATCAAACTCTGCTTCCCTAAAAGGAGGAGAGACCTTATTTTTTACAACCTTTGCCCTTACCCTGTTTCCCGAAATCTCCTCTCCCTCTTTTACAGAGCCGATTCTTCTTATATCAATTCTCACTGAGGCATAAAACTTTAATGCCGTCCCACCAGTAGTTGTTTCAGGATTCATATAAGAAGGAAGACCGATCTTCATTCGCGTCTGGTTTACAAAAATTACGATTGTTTTTGATTTGCCCACGGTAGCCGTGATCTTTCTTAAAGCCTGTGACATAAGTCTTGCCTGAAGTCCGACATGAGCATCACCCATTTCGCCCTCAATCTCTGCCTTTGGTGTTAATGCTGCAACAGAATCAAGGACTATCACGTCTACAGCACCACTTCTTACAAGGGTGTCAACGATTTCAAGCGCCTGTTCACCAAAATCTGGCTGCGAAATTAATAGATCATCCACTCTGACTCCAAGCCTCTGAGCATAGCTTATGTCAAGTGCATGTTCCGCATCAACAAATGCAACTATACCACCTTGTTTTTGTGCCTCGGCTATAGCGTGAAGGGCAAGTGTAGTTTTTCCAGAAGCCTCAGTCCCATAGATTTCCACAATCCTACCCCTTGGAAGCCCACCAACACCAAGGGCAATATCCAATCCTATGGAACCTGTATTAACTACGGAAATCTCAGGGATTTGGGCATCCGCACCAAGGCGCATTATAGCACCCTTTCCAAACTGCTTCTCAATAGAAGATAAGGCAAGCTCTATCGCCTTTTCCTTGTTTACCTCTTTAGTGTGTACCTCTTTAGACATAACTATATGTTTCCTGAATCTATGAATTATACATTATTTAAAACGAATTTCCTAATCCAATCAAGTGCAACCTCTGAAGCGATTAACTTTATTTCCTCCCTTGTGCCCTTAAACTGAAATCTTTTAGAGCTTGTTCCTTTTTTTTCATTAGAAATCCCGATGAAAACAGTCCCTACAGGTTTAGCGGGTGTCCCTCCCGTAGGTCCTGCAATACCGGATATTGAAATACCTATATCTGTGTTTGCTAGTCTTCTAACCCCTTGAGCCATCTCCTCTACTACCTCTTTACTAACTGCCCCAAAAGATTCAATTAATTCTTTTGGTACTCCCAGTACCTCGACCTTGGATTCGTTACTGTAAGAGACTATACCTCTTTCAAAATAATTAGAGCTTCCTGAAACGTTTGAAATCCTATGTGCAACAAGCCCGCCTGTGCATGACTCAGCAAGTGCAAGGGTAAGCCTATTTCGGGAAAGGAGTTTTCCGACAACCTCCTCTAGTGTCTCCCCTTCGGCAGAAAAAACGTACTCACCAAGCCTTGAAGCTATCTCTTCTATAACTTCTGATACCGTCTTCTCAACCTTTTCTTCTGTATCACCATAACCAGATACTCTTATATGAATCTCTGGGAAACTCGGTCTATATCCTATTTTTATCCCTTCTCTTTCTATCCCCTTAAGTCTTTCTGCAACCTCTGATTCCCTTAGTCCAAATGTTTTTACCATTCGGCTTTTAAATTTATCCCGTCCTAAAGTCCTCTTATCTAGCTCCGGAATTACATACTCCTCAATCATAGCCTTGAACTCTTTCGGGACCCCAGGAAGGAAGAAAAAAACTACACCATCCTTTTGATATTGAAATCCGGGAGCAGTACCCCAGAAGTTTTTAAGGATTTGTGATCCTTTGGGCATGTAAGCCTGCTTCTTGTTTATTTCCAATAACTTTCTTCCCTGTTCCTTAAATCTCTCCTCTATCATCTGAAGAGCACCGTCATTCAGCTCAAGGGGAATTCCGAAGAATCGAGAGGCGACCTCGGCTGTTAGATCATCGGGTGTAGGTCCAAGCCCGCCAGAGACAATTGCTGCCTGTGATCTTCTCTTAGCAGTTCTCAGAGCTTCTATCATGGTTTCTTCATCATCGCCAACACTTGAATGGAACCTAAGATCAAAACCGAGACTCATTAGCTTCTCCGCTGCCCAGAGAAAGTTAGTATCAAGCGTCACCCCACTCATTATCTCATCGCCCGTTGTGATGATTTCGATTTTCATCTGAATTACCCCTGCTATGCGCTGATAAAATGATGCAAGATGCATGATTCCTGATAGATGAATTTTTAAATCAATCCTTCATCCTGTATCGTGCATCATTTATCCTGCATCTTATATAGCGATTATTTTCATTCGTATTAATTCGCATTAATCCTTGGCTAATATTAGTCTCGTAATTATCTGTAACACAATATTTGCATAAATCCCCGCCACAACGTCATCTGTCACTATTCCAAACCCACCTGGTAAGCGCTCTGAGCTTCTTACCGGTGGAGGTTTTACAATATCGAACAATCTAAAGAGAAAAAAACCCAAAACTATATTTATCAAGCTTGGTTGAATGAGAAACATTGTTACCAAAAACCCACAAACCTCATCTATTACCACCCGACTTGGGTCGGTTCCTCCGAATATCCCTGCTGCCCTACCTGAAACCCATATGGAAAGAATTATAAATCCAATGAGAAATGGAAGATAGACTAAGGGAGACAAACGAGAAAGTAGATAGAAAAGGAGGATCGCTCCGAGTGTACCTGCTGTCCCTGGTGCAATAGGCGAGTATCCCAGATAAAAAAAGGTTGCAAAAAGCTGGGTAAGCCATTTTTCCACTTAAGAGAGGGCTCCTTCAATATGAAGAAGTTTTTTCTTGATTTCGATCCCGCAAGAATATCCACCCAAACCATTTGTTGCAACCACTCTATGACACGGAACTATTATGGAAATTGGATTGGCACCAACTGCACTGCCTACGGCTCTAGCGGCACGAGAATTTCCAATTTTCTCCGCAATTTCTCCATAGGTTTTGACTCTGCCATAAGGAATCTTTAAAAGCTCGCGCCAGACAGAGATTTGAAACGGAGTTCCAGAAGATAAATCCAGTTTTGATTGAAACTCTTTTAACTTGCCCTCAAGATAAAGGTGAACCTCTTTAGCTGATTTCTCTGCTTCGCCACCTTCAGTTAACTTAACTCCGTCGAGGTTTCTGATAAATTCCTTGAATCTATCCTTCCCAAATATGATCCTAGAAATACCTTTAGGCGTGCTGATAACAAAGAGGGTTCCTAAAATAGAATCAAAGCAAGAAAAATTAATTGGATTCATAGAATTGCTCATATTTATAATTCTCACAGAATATCTACTAGGTTGTCAAGGAACAAATTTCCCAATTTTACCCACTAATCTTGTTGACTATTGTTAATGTGATAATCATTATATAACTTATCTAGAAATTAGGATAATATCATAAGTATCTTTTAATAAGTTGAGATAGAGCCTTCATCGAGAGTCGAAACCCATAGCGATGCTATTACTACTATCTCAGCAAAGGAGAGAATTATGAGAGGACTTAAAACTATACTTTCAAAACATCCACTTTTTAAGGGACTTGATAAACGCTATCTTCAACTGTTAGTAGATTGTACATCCGATGTGCACTTCAATTCTGGAGATGTTATCTTCCATGAGGGAGAGGAAGCTAATCAGTTTTATATACTTCGCCAGGGCAGAGTGGCGCTTGAAGTAGTAACCGTACAAGGACGTGATCCCATCGTCATTCAGGTCATTGGGGAGAGCGATGTATTAGGTTGGTCTTGGCTCTTCCCGCCATACCGCTGGCGATTCGATGCTCGAGCTGTCGCACCAACACAAGCCATTGCTCTAAACGGTAAATTCCTTCGTACAAAATGCGAGAAAGACCATCACCTTGGCTATGAGCTTATGAAGCGATTTGCTAATATTATTGAGATGCGGCTTCGTGCTATGAGGTTACAAAACCCAGATATGTACGCAGTACACGCTTGAAATAAGCCTGAGCTGATTCAGCCTTGCTGATACGGTATTTCTTATGCGTTTAAATTAGCTCGAAAATAGAGAGTAGGATTTCGAATTTAAGTTAATAATCTTTTTACATCACTCAAAATTTCAAATAATATAGATTCCCTATTACTTGGTGTGATCTCGAAACTCTTTATGTCATCTCTTTTCTTTATCTCTTCGATAAGTCCGATACCCCGAAGGGCAATAGTTGCAGCAACCAATTTCTCAGAATCTAAAATCACCTTCATGAGTTTTGTGAATTTTTCAGATAAACACTCCATCTTTCCAATCTCATCAATAATGATGAAACTAATTGTATGGTCAAAAAATGGTATGGAGTCAATAAAATTTTCAAAGCTATTTATATCAACCTTGTATTTACCAACTGTGTAAGTACTTTTTACATCTACATGAGATAGAATCCCTTCACCTCCATCAAGACCTATAAGCTTAAACCCTTTTCTAATCCCTTTTTCTCTTATCTCTTCTGTATAAAAACCAACTGGGTGGAATTTTCTTAACTCTTCGGAAAGTTTTTTAATAATAGTCGTCTTACCAACACCCGGTAGTCCTGTTATAAGGATATTCTTTTTTGTTAAGCCCATTGATTTTATCGTTTATGTTTTTTATTTTAGCCACTAAGGCACTAAGGCACAAAGATATGTTTAAATCCTTTTTGTCTTGGTGTTCTTGTAGCCACTTAACAAGTGTTGCCATGCATTTAGGGCTATGGAGGAAAGGATAACTGAGGAAAGGGAGTTCCCTCAAGCAAAATTCAGCTTCATTTAATCATAGCATTTATGAGACTTGAGAATCCTATCTTAAACTATTGTGAAAGTTATTTCCTTTGGATGTATTCAAAAGAGAGGGTAAGATAATTACCAGAGCTAATGTAAGAAGACGAAAGGTGTCATTGCGAGGGAGTAAAACGACCGAAGCAATCCAAGGACAAATGGAAGAAATTACTTCACGGAGTTTACACTGAACACATTCGATTCTCTCAGTGCAGGCTCCGTGAACGTGTTCGCAATGACATGAAACCCAGTAGCAAGCTAGAGGTAATTGTCGAGTTAAAGTAATAATTATCTAGGAATCAAAGAATCAAATAACTCTCTGAACTCCTTATTATCTATATCATGAATCCTTCCTCTAGGATCAATGTAGATCTCTCCGATATCTATTAGTTTTTTAACCTCGGTTTCATCTACTTCTACCTCGCTCTCTACTTTTCCCTTGACCTTTCCGTATTTTCTAAGCCAATCTTCCTTTGGGCTGTAAAGATAAGTATCTAGATCTAGATTATGCAAGATGACACACTTATCAGAGACATAGAGAACATCTTGCTCTCCCCCGCTCTTTGTCTTAAGACGCTTGTACAGTATTTTCATAATTTAATCGTAACTATCTAGCCACCGATGGACACGAATTCGCACTAATAAAATGATGCGCGATGCATGATTCATGATCCATGAAAGTTTTTACATGCATCCTGCATCGTGTATCCTGCATCCTGCTTGTTTTCCTTAGTGCCTATCTGTGTCAATTCGTGGCTAATCGCATCTAATCAAACAATTCCGCGATCTCCGGATGCCAGAGTTTAAAGTGATTTCTATGAACCTCTGTATATGCTCCTTCCGTGTAATGCTTGTCATAGAATTCCAGATCAAGATGATGAGCCTGAAAAACTAATCTTGCA
>JAHFBK010000008.1:24144-34588 GCA_023250035.1 Candidatus Dadabacteria bacterium | reverse complement strand
GTTTACTTTGAGAGCTAGCTGATGAAAGCGGCTCTGTAACAAGCCCTAGTTTTTTTACACCTGCCTTTTTTATCTCTGCCATCACATCCATCACATCCCCGTAAGGAACATTGGCATCCGCTCTAAGAAATACATCTCCATCTTCTATTCTTTCCCCTTGATTTATTATAAGCTTTCTAATCTCAACTCTAAGTTGACTCAGTGAATATTTTTCCTTTTCTATAAAGATTTCCCCTTTGTTATTCATTGTTACTACAATTTTTTTTTCTCTCTCAGCGGCTGGCATAGGTTTTGATTCAACCTTAGGAAGATTGACATCCACACCCTGATAAAGGATTGGCGCTGTAACCATAAAAATAACAAGGAGTACAAGCATAACGTCAACAAAAGGAGTTACATTGATCTCCGAAAGTACGGTATTTCCCTGATTGTTATTTTTCATACCCATATTGAAATACCTCTAGATCTTTGCAAGGTACCTCTCTACTATATTTAGGAACTCGGCTGAAAAATTCTCCATTTCTACAGATATTCTTCTTACCCTATTTACAAAATAATTATAAGCAACAACCGCTGGAATTGCAGCAGCAAGACCAATAGCAGTTGCAATCAAAGCCTCAGCAATTCCCGGGGCTACAGCCTGAAGCGTCGGAACGCCCTCACGGCTAGCAAGACCTATAAAAGAAGTCATGATCCCCCATACTGTTCCAAAGAGACCGATAAAGGGAGCTGTGGTTCCAGTAGTAGCAAGAAAGATAAGCGAGCTCTCAAGCCTTGATACCTCGGATGACATTGTTTTTTTCATTGCCCTTTCTACAAGTTCTACAACTCCAAGCTCAGCTGCAACTGCCTCAGGATTGGTTTTCAACTCAGGGTTGTTGCTTGGTTCATTTGTTCTTGCTCTTCTAAGCCTGAGAAGCTCTGTGTACCCCGCTCTAAAAAGCTCTGCAGTTGAACCCTTAACATGCCTCGTTGACGAGTAGAGGTTACCAAGGTTACTGCTATTTTGATATGAATCTAAAAACTTCTCAGATTCCTTCGACGCTCTTCTAAGTATAAAAAGCTTAGAAAATATAATCATCCAAGAAATCAAAGACATAAAAAAAAGCAATAAAAGAACTATCTTAACTACTGGTCCGGCTGTGCTAATAAGGTTAATGACCTTAACCTCATTTACCTCTCCACGTTCCGCAATCTGTAAAACAAAAAATAACCAGTTTATCATTTTTGCTGAACCTTTCTTCTTTATAGAGTTAGAATTCTACCTAAATATTTATTAACTACCCTTCCAATTATTAAACAATGTTCAAAATGATCATTGATAAATTTTCCATATATATAATTCAAAATCAAATTACGGTCTTAACGACATATTTCCTTCCCTTCCATGTAACCCCTTTTCCGCTTATAACCTTAAAAGCTGAAGAAAGCAAGATTAAGATGAAAGACCCTGCGCTAATAGGAAAGGAAATAGCATAGTAAGCGGGAATGCTATAAGCCTTCGCACTTTCCAAGGCCACATAAATATTTAAAAACAAAAGCCAAGAGCTCTCCATTAAAATAATTGTATTGACCAAGCCTTTACCTAAGAAAAAACCAGCAAAAGATTTTAGAAAAAGAAAAATTGGTAATACCCCTAATGCAGAAAGTATGAATAGAGACCAGATAAGACGCCTCCAATTTTTCTCAATCCCAAGAAATAAATTTTTTGTCCAGCCTTCCCATATCTCATGTAAGCTGGTATACATCCTTGTTCGTATCAGCCGTCTTCCACTTGCTACTCGAAGGCTATACCCTCTTCCTTTTACGAGTTTAGCTAGGGCTACATCTTCCACTATCTTATCCCTTATTGATTCGTGTCCCCCAACCGCCTCATACACCTCGCGGCGTATAAGAATAAACTGACCGATTGCAAAAGCCTCTTTTAAATTAGGATTATTAACCTTATCATGTGGTAAAGCACTAGCTATCGATGCAAAGATAATCGGCTGAATTACCCGCTCCCAAAAGGTATATAGCTCCTGAAACGGATAAAGCGAGAGCATATCAACTTTATGCTTCTCTGCGTAACAAACTGCTGACCTGAGTGTATAAGGATTTGAATAAGTATCAGCATCAATAAAGAGAAGCCACTCCCCTACCGCTATCCTAACACCCTGCCAGAGCGCATATGTCTTACCCACCCAGCCTTGAGGTGTAGAAGAACCTCTTACAACCCTTAGATTTGGATACTTATTTGATAGATCCTCTAATATAGCTAGTGTATTGTCCGTTGACATATCATCCACAGCAATAACTTCATATCTAGGATAGTTTTGGTTCATTAGGCGAGTTATACAACGCTCGACATTTTTTTCCTCGTTTCTCATGGGAACGATAATTGATATGGAATGGGTTTCATTTAGTGGTGTATCTAAGATTTCTACCACCTCAATTTTCTTGATTCTATTCGTATTTGTAATTAGAAACCATGTAAAAAAAATAGTAAGAGGTGTTACCAGTAATAGTTCAATCATTTATTTTCTCGACTTTAAAGTATGTAAACAAAGGAAGATAGTGTTTTGTCATGGCTATGCAAGTATACATAAATTAACTCTGAACTCATTCCCGAATAAGTTTCTAGGATAACTAGTTATTTCAACAAATTGACATCGGACTCGTGAATAAGAGGATATTCATTTTACAGGTGGATTATTGAAAAAACCCGACGTTACTTTTTTAAAGCAGTTATTATCCCTACGTTTTTACTATATGACAGCTAAATATAGAATTTCAACATTTATGAGTGGCTAAGTAGCTCATAAGGCTATCATATACCTACTAATCTAACATCCGGCAGAACGACGAAAAATTTTTCATTTAGAGTAATCCCAAATTTTCTCTCAAGTGCCTTTGCGTAACGCTCCATTTGGTCTCTAAATTCCATAAGCTCTTTATCATCACTTATGACTTTATAATCAAATAAAGCGGGTCCATCATCTTCTTCTAAAACAAGATCAATTCTTCCTTTCTCAGGCTTGCCATTAATTTCGATGTAGAAAGGAACTTCTCTATAAACCCTTTTAGCCTTCTTTATTCTTTTCATAAGCTCTGAGTTCAGAAAGTTTTTAGCCAGTTTTGCTAAATCCTCTGCTAAAGAATCACCCAAGAGAAATCCTTCGGTTATAGCAAACCTTGCAGTGCTTTTTATGCTCTCCTCTCTAAAGTCCCAGAGCTCTAAAAACCTGTGCATTAGAGAGCCTAATTCCAATTGAGAGGGTTTTCCACCCGGCAGGCGGAATATAGGCTTTTCTTTTTCCTCATCCTCTCCCTGGGCTAGAATAGGAGTAAATCTCCTTTCTATCTCCGCTATATCGAGAGATTCTAATGCCTTTTGTTCGTATGTTGATATTCTAGCTTTTTTATCTCCCGTCCCTTTCCATAGTGGAATTTCAAGACCCAAGGAGACGATTCTTTCCTTGCCTTCGCAATTGGGCGGAAGTCCCAGGGTGGAATTTAGAAAATCTGCGAACGTGCTGCCGTATGTGCTGATCTTACCGTCTGTCTTTTTTCTTCCTCCTATGCACATTATTAGAAGTTTCTTTGCCCTTGTTTTTGCAACGTAGAGTATTCGCTTTTCCTCTTCTATATTATCCTGATTCTCAAGTTCACTTATACTTTCCCAGAGGTTGGATTTCGTGCCCTCGTATCTTACAAGAAACCCTCCCTCTCTTCTTGCAAGCACCTTTTCTCTTCCTCCTCCTCCGCCGGGGCTGTGATTGAGGTCTACAAGAACTACAATGGGAAACTCAAGCCCCTTTGCCTTGTGGACGGTAAGAATCTTTACAGAGTTTTCCCCTTCGAGTTCAGCCTGAGCAGGAGGCTCTGTGTCTTCCCCAAAACTTGCTTCTAGATAATCCAGAATCTCGGCGACTCCAAGACCCAACGCCTCCAGTCTTCCGACGACGCTAAGGAGCTTGTTCAAGTTGGCATACCTTGCTTCTCCTTTGGGAAGGGCTAAAACCGAAGATCCGTAACCTGTCTCTTCTATAATATGCTCTATTATTGATGCGGGAGTAAGGGATAAAATCACGCTTCTTAGCCTACTTGCAAAATTTAAATAATCCACTATCCTCTTTACTTTCTCTTTTTGGGAATAAAAGGCAAGGAGTTCATCATCGGAAGCACCTAAAAAAGTTGATCTCAGCACACAAGCTTCGGCTATCCGATCCTTAGGGTAGATTAGGTATCTGAGGAAAACTACAAGGTCTCTTACCTCCTGCTGTCCGAAAAAGCCGCTTCCGCTTGCCAGGTAGCAGGGAATGCCCAGTTCTTGGAGGGCGCTTTCGTAGAGGTACATATACTTTCTTGAACGGAGAAGTATTGCTATATCGCTGAAGCAGTAGCCCTTTTCAACAATCTCAAGGATTCTCTCCGCAATCTTCTTCACCTCGTCTCTTCTCCACTCCAAAGCCGTATCACCCAAGGTAATCATGAGTTCCGTGCAGTGACCCTCAGAGATGTTTTCCTCAAAGTGAGTCATGTTCTCGTAGAGCCCACCAAGAAGCCTACCAAAAAACCCGTTAAAAAATTTGAGAAGTGACTGGGTTGACCTAAAATTGGTAGAGAGTTTTTTGAGGTTCTTTGCCTTTCCTCTCAAGGTTAGGAAAACCCCCAGGTCTCCTCCACGAAACCTGAATATTGATTGCTTGGGGTCACCTACGACAAATAAATTTGCACCACTACGTCCGGAGAGAAGATTTATTATCTCAAACTGAAGCTCGTCTGTGTCCTGAAATTCATCAACCATGATGAACGTGAATCTGTACCGGTAGTAGTTAAGCAGGTGTGGATTATCCCTTAACAGGTTTCTTACATTTTTCAATAGATCTTCGTAATCCAAGAAATCGCTCTCTCTTTTTTTCTTCTGTAGAAACTCATCAGCCATCTCTACAAGAGTTAGATAAATTCGAGTTAATCTCGTATCATAAAGGTTTAGTATACCGTCTACGATGCTGAGCAACTGAGCGGCGAGTTCTTTTTCTTCTTCCCCTGCTGAGCTAAGCCCCAAAATACCACTTAGCTTCTCTTTAATTTCCGAAAGAAGTCTTGCCCTTGTGGCATTTCTCTCTATAAGAGGAACTCCGGGTGCAATCTTTCTTATATCCTCAATTCTGCTTTGCACATATCTATTGGATGAACCTCTCAAATCAAATTGAATCCCTTTTAAGAGAAAATTTATTAAACTCTCTTCGTCCTCTTCGTGAGCCCTCCCCTTAGAGAAAACGTTCCAGGGAGGCTCAAGATGTAGGGTTCCCGCAAGGGACATTATAGTGGAGATATTCTCCCTTAGTTTCTTAAGGTCGAATCCTTCCTCGGCTAAAGCCTCAGCAAGGAGTTCTCTTTCATATTTGCCTTTGGATTCCCAGAGTTCAAGGATAAATTCATCTATTGCTTCCTCTATAAATAATCTACTCTCCATACCCTCTATTACAGAGAAGCCGGGGTTTAACATGCTCTCTAGAGGGTTTTCTTGAAGGATGCGAGCCGAGAAGCCATGGATTGTGCTAATAGGGGCATTAGGAAGCTTTTTTATTGCCCTTTTATTTAAGAAATTCACTTCACCGTATTTTTCTATATATTCTCTTACCCCTTTTCTAATCCTGTCTCTCATTTCGGCTGCTGCGTTTTCGGTGAAGGTTATGGCTACAATTTCCTCCACATCTGCCTTTCCCTGTTCAAGGATATAGAGATACTTTGCAACAAGGACACCGGTTTTACCGGAGCCTGCCCCCGCCTCCACAAAAATCACAGAGTCGAGGTCTAAAACTACCTCTTGTTCTTTATTGAGATTCATAAATTCTTTAATTCTAGTTGCCTGTTCTTTCACAGTACCTCTACCATCTTCTCTTAGCTTCTCCTTGAACCCTGCAAAGGTCGCTGAACTCACACCACCCGCAGGGGGAATACTCGGCTTTCCTCAGTCTTATTTCCTTCTTCTCAAACCCCATTTCTTTTTTCTCTATAACAGGGGCAAAGAAACCACGCTTCATAAGGCTTACGTACATCCCCACCTGCTTCTCGGCAGAATTTATAAGCTCCCTTATACTTGCTTTCTTATCTCCTTCTACAGCCCCCTTTTCTTCCTCTGGTTTTTCAACGAAACGGTAATAACCTCCATAGGAGTTGGTTCCTTCCCTTCTGAGTGCGGATAAATAAAGTGGGAGTTGAAGGTTTTTGTAATTAAAAAACTCCCTGTTTGATGATGAGCGGGGTTTGTAGTCTATAATTAGTGCTCCCTCTTTCCCCACATCAATCCTATCGGTTATACACTTGATTTTTATATTCCCAATATCGAAGTTCAGTTCCTTTTCAACATGAGCAGGGTAAAATCCCCATGCGTTCCAACCCCTTATCCTCTGTACCTCTGCGAGGATAAATTGCGGTAGGGTCTCATCTACAGTTCTTCTCTTAGCCAGGTCTCTTATACCGGGACTAAGCCAGTGGAATTCCTTATCAAAATCTACCTTACCTAAAGCCTCTTGAAGCTTATCTAGCACCTCCCTATCAGTTACGCTTCTTAAGTCAACTCTGCCGCCCATTTCACCTACAAGCGATTCAAATAATTCCTTTAGCACCTTGTGGTAAAACGTCCCCAAATCCAGCACAGGGACTTCATCCTCTACTTCGTCTAGCTCTTCAAGCCCTAAGATTTTTCCCGCAAAGTATTTAAAAGGGCAATCCCCATAAGTCTCAAGCCTTGTAGGGGAAAACTCAGTCAGGTCAGGGAGAAGTTCCTTTCTTGTTACGATTCCTTCAAACCCGGAGTAATTTCCATCAGGAATAAGTCTTGCTCTCTCTGCCTGAATGCCTGTGAGAATCCATCTGTATGGATACCAGTTTTTACTGAGATACTCTGCAAAGGTTTCTTTTTCATGCACTCTCCGGTAAAACAGATATTTTGCAAGGTCACCTCGAGTGTAAATGTTCTCGGGCTTTAAGAAGCTGTCTTCCAAGGTATGTCTTTTAACTTCTATCTTTTCTCTCTCACCTAACTCCTCTACCAGATACGAAGGAAGCTTTGCTCTTTCCTTTTCATCGAGGTAGGAGTATGTGATATAGAGCTTCTTTGCGGCGGAGGCACAAATCAGTTTAAAAATAAACTCCTCTGACTCGTAGTGGTTCTTCTCCACACTGAGAGCGTTTTTGCCTAGGATAGTATTTATCCAAGCCCTTTCATCGTTTTTCAGAATTGGGTCTCTCAGTGCAGGAAAAGGAAAGCTCTTTTCTCCGACATCAAGTATAAAAACTACGGGAAAGAATGTGCCCCTTGTCTCAAGGGCTTCCATTATCCACGTCCTTCCTTCCTTTACAGGGGTAGGAGAAAACTTCTCTTCCATCATTAAGTCTTCAAGAAGTGAGATAAAATCCTCTAGCTTTAAGTTTCTCTTAAACCTCCCTTTCGAGAGAAAGCGGAGTTCCTTT
The DNA here is from genome assembly GCA_023250035.1 of Candidatus Dadabacteria bacterium. Classification (GTDB taxonomy): domain Bacteria; phylum Desulfobacterota_D; class UBA1144; order Nemesobacterales; family CSP1-2; genus CSP1-2. The sequence goes on along the minus strand of JAHFBK010000008.1, from coordinate 27,124 downwards.
AAGAAGCCGATAAATTTCTCCCAGGCAGCACGCTCTATATCAGATTTCGATGATAGTTTCTCTACAGCTTTGGGGACGGAAAGTTTCCCTAGAATTCCCCCTAGCTCTTCGGTAAGTTCTCCAAGGGTATTTGAGTTAAAGCTTTTCTCTATCTCATCAATTATTTTCTCCACACTTTTGGCAAATTCGGTGCTTGGAAACTCCCTCAATGTTTCTCTCCATTCTTTTAGCCCTCCGAGGACTCTTCTTTTTCTTGATTCTAGGTCGAGTTCAGGAAGCAGTTCATCAAATTTCTCTACGTCGCTAAAGAACTCAGCTAAGTAAGGGCTCCTTAGTAACTGGAGAAAAAGCCTTCTCTCAAATTTGGAAGACTTTACCCTGAGAAACCCCATTACAAATTGTCCAAAAGGGCTTTCTCTTAGGCTAGTGGCTGAGGACATTGAATAGGGGATGCCGAGTTTCTCAAAGCCCCTCATAATATCCCTTTCCTCTCCCGAAAGAGACCTTAAGACTACGGCAATGCTATCGGGCTTGAATGAGTTCTCAAGTATTAATTTCTTTGCCTCTCTTGCGGCGAATTCGGCTTCTCCTCTGAAAGAAGGGAAGGAATGTATTTCTATATACCTTTTAGGCTTAGGGGGTTCGGGGAGTTCTTTGATTTCAAAATCCCCAAACCACTCTTTCATTTTCCCTACGACTTCTGCTCTAAGCCCTGAAGCTTCCCCAAAGGAGGGAAGATAAATTAAGAGCTTGAAACCAGCATCATTAATACTCATTAGGACTTCTAGCTGCGTTCGCGTAAAGTCAAAAAAGCCAAAGACTATAAACATCTTAGCTTCGGGAATAGTGTTTTTTAATCCTTCCTTTCTTACGCTTTCGGAAAGGAGCTTCAGTCCATCTATGTCGTCTATATATTCCTCATCCTCAAGCTTCTTTTGATAAAGCTCAAAAATACGGGCTAAGTCTTCCAGTTTTTTCTTGAATTCTTCTTTCACTTTCTCCTTTATCTCCGAAAGGCCGGCGGGGGCGAGTTTTGCGTGTTTTAGCTCGGCTACAAGGCGAAGAAGAGACTCGGAAAAACCTTTAATGGATACTATCTCTTTAAAGTAAGAGAGAACATCTTTTAATTCACCTACCACCTCTTCCATAAGAAACAGCCTTCCCATTCGGGAGAGCTGGAGGAATTTCCTCTCTGCTCTCAGATTGACTAAAGAAGAGAGCTTTCCAAACGTAAGAAGCCTCTCTCCCCAGAGACCTTGCTTAAGGAATAATTTTTCTGCCTGAATTGTTGCAGGTATGTCGGGGAGGAGGAAGTAGAGAGAGGGGTCGTCGAGATTTAGGCTCTCTTTTTCTATAATGCTTTGCAGGCTCTCACCTGTCGGGGTTTTAAAAATTTTCACAATCGGTCCTTCTAATTATTTGTACGTATTTATCCTGGAGAAGTCAACTATATCAAATAACTCTAGCTAAAAAGCTACAGGCTAACGCCCTTCACTCAATTAGGAAAGTGGATTTGCTGAAGGAAGGATCTGTCATTTCTTACCTGCGGGAGCGCATTAAGGCTGAAGCGGCAGCTCTTTATGAAAAAGCGCGATGACACGGTTTACCCGTATAACCTGTATCTCAGCTAGGTAAGCCAAAAGCTTGTGTATAAATAAGCTTTATTGGTATAATTGTTGCGTCAGTAACCTCCTTTGCTCATCTATAGCAGAGGAGGTTACTATGAGTTGGGTTTCTTATACAATCAAGTTTTTATTACGCACAGAAGCTGTTATTTGTAAAAAGCCTTTAAAAAGGAGAAGTAAAATGAACGTTGAGCCAATTTTCATACAAACTGCAAAAGGTATGTGGCTTTGTGAACTTATAGATCGGAGTGGGAATAAACGGTTGGTAGAGCCGTATATGGTTTACTCTTCTGGTACTGGTAAACGCCTGCTTCATTGCTACCAAATTCAAGGACATAGCAAGAGTGGTAACCCACAGGGTGTAAAAATCCAGAGGTGAATTCGTTTATTCAGGCGATAATACATGACAGGACATTTACCTCAAGGAGAGAATATAATCCATTCAACTACGAAATGTTTCCAATCGTGTACTTTTCAATACCGACCATTGACGGTCGGCAAAGATAATCAGGGGGTGTAGTATGAACTACAGGGAGGCTGTGGAAAGACAAATTGCCGGGGAAACGAATGAGTTAAACCGGGGTAAAGAACTCTGGGAAGAAATTGTCACTGCCTATGAACAAGGGGGAGAGGATTTAGTTAAATCGGTTTTAACTACACATGGGGATACAATAACTGGGGAATTTGAAGAATTGTTAAAGCGACTTAGACAAAAACTCTAAGGAGTAAAAATGCTTACACTGAAGAAACTAAAAATAAAGAATTTCCGTGGTTATATGCAAGAAAAAGAGTTTTCTTTCGACAATCCTATGGTACTTCTTTTAGGGGAGAACCGTAGAGGAAAAAGCAGTACGCTGAATGCTATTGAGTGGTGTTTGTTTGGGAATGAATGCATAGGAGCAAAGTCAGGTATCCGGGAACGAATCGATTGGGAGATACCGAACCGAAATTTAGGTTCAAATACCGATGTTTCGGTTGAACTCGAATTAGAAGATGATGAAAATAAGGATAGTTACAAAATATTACGACGTTACATAAGCAAAGCCAAGGACGAATTGAAAGTAACCTTACCAGATGGGCTATCATTAGAAGGACAAAATGCTAAGGAGAAACTTGCCCAGCTTTTTAAATCATCATTTCGAGACTTCCTAACAATGGTGTACCAACACCAAGAAGCCATTCGTGCTATCCTTATTCAAGAACCAAAAGAGAGAAATGACGCGATTGACCGCCTATTGGGACTTTCGGACTATAGAAACATACTGACAGGTATTGAGGCAGCAAAATTACCAACAAAGCTGAAAAAGATGGATTTTGATAGTCTTAACCGTGAAATAGATGCTGCCTTACGCACA
>JAHFBK010000008.1:0-24134 GCA_023250035.1 Candidatus Dadabacteria bacterium | reverse complement strand
TTACGCACACGAGAACAAATTTTGAAGGATATGAGAGATAAAGCAAATGAAAAAGAGCTAAAAGAAGATCAGCTTAATGAAATAGGAGTATTAGGGATTGCCAATGAAGTCAAAGAACAATTACAGGAATTTGCCTCAGAAGTGGGACTCGGTATCGCTGAGTTACAAGTTCCAGAACAATGGAAAGAATTGCAGCAATTCCAAAAAGTAGCAAATGAGGAAATAAAGAGATTGCGTTCAGAGATGCCTAGTGTAAAAGAGCAAGAGGGGCTGTTCAAAAGCCGCACTCAATTTACGCAATTAAAAACAGAATATGAGCGTAAAAAGAGTGAGTCAAGAAGTACTGAGACAGAACTTAAAAAATTTATTGAAGAAAATGGGACTGGGGATTTACTAAACCAAGCCAAGTCTGAGATGGAGAAACAAATTTCTGAGAAAGAGAAAGAAATGAATGAAGCTAATGCTAAGGCAACTGCTGTAAGCAAGGCTATGGATTATCTGAGATTAGAAGGAGTAGATAAAGATATATGTCCTGTATGCAGCAAAGAGACTACTGATTTACTAGTACATCTGGAAAAAGAATGGGAAGAGAAATATAAAGAGCAGGTGGGGAGAATTCAAGAACAAATAGATGAACTACGAAGCCGATTGAAAGATATAGAATCTCTGCTCAACCAATGCAAAAAACTTAGAGAAAGGGATGGAATCGTTAAGGAGGAAATCAAAGAGGTCAATAAAAAAATTGGAGAAGCGTTGGGTAGGGAGATTACCGAGAAAGATGATCCTTTGGTACTTCTTAATAACCAGTTAGACCGGGTTGAAAAAGGACTTAATAAATTGGAACAAGCTGTAGAATCTAAGCAAAAAACATTAAATGGAATAGCCAACTTGTTGGAACAGATCCAACTTATTGTGAACATATTAAATCTAGAAGAAAAAAAGAGAATCGTCGAACAAATTCAGCAGTCACCTGAATACCTGCGGATAGAAGAATTGAAAGACCAGATGGCTATATTGATTGATGATGTAGAAAAGATTAAACAGGCCATAAGTGAAGCATCCCATAAAGAAGCGCAGCAGAAAGTTTTCTCAGCGGGAGAGGTTATAGACAATTATTTCCGTCGAATTGCAAATAATCCCTCGGTAAACAAAATAGGATTTTTGGTAAGCGTTGATTCCAAAACAACTCGTAACTCCTATGAATTTAAGGATCAAAATGGGGAAGATCTAACACCTATTCTCAGCCAAGGAGACCTAAATGCTATGGCATTGTCTGTTTTCTTAGGGATGGCTTGCTTAAAGGGAGCAACTCAGCAGTTTGGATTTATCATGCTGGATGACCCATCACAGAGCTTAGGTTCGGAACACAAAGAAAGATTGGTTGCGGTGTTGGATGAAGTTCTTAATGAACGGATGGTTATCTTGTCTTCTATGGATAAGGAATTGCAAGACCTGGTTCTTTCAAAAATAACTAAAGCAAAAACAAAATATATTTTTGCTGACTGGACTCCAGAAACGGGCCCTGAGGTGAAAAAGGAATAGATTTCTATTATGAAAACTGAAACCTATGAGCAACTAAAAAATTTACACGATAATTACGGGCCACAGGAGTTTGGTAAACTTTGTCAAAAATTTCTAGCGGTTGCCTTTCAAATGGCAGGCTACAGCCATATAGTGGAAAGGGGAGTGCAAGGGGTGGATGTAGATGCTGCAGGAAAAAAAGGAGAAAAATATGCTGTTGAAGTTAAAACCACAGTGACAAAGTCTGTCAATTTTGAGCAAAAAGATGTAGACGGTCTCCAAAAGCGGAAAGAGGATGGCTATCAACCTGTGCTGGCTGTGCTTCGCCTCGATAGGTTCTCAGATTGGATTTTTGCCAAATCTGATACAATCAAATCAGGAAGTCTATATATAGATTCCCTTAGGGTTTATAGATTACGTGAACTTGAAGGACGTATATGCCTTCTTTTTGACAAAGCAGTTAAAGAGCACTTCGGCGGGACGATGCGAGAAGCGCAGAGATATTTAGATAAGGTTCTGCGACAAAAAGGTATAGAAGTATATCGACATTGATGTATCAAAAAGACTCGTAAGGAAAAGTAAAAGGCTAAAGCATTGGCTCCCCGTTTAACCCATTTCATTTCCCGGACAACTTTTACTTGCAAGGCTTAAAGAAGGCAAGAGGATGGATCGGGACAAAGGCTTTAAACATTTGGTATTAGGGCATGTATTCGAAGAGGTGTTAAAACATATTGAAAGGGTTATGCTGAACTTGGGCTAAGATATGTTCCTTGATTCAAGAGAGTCAAAATTTTTCTCTGTTATATATTCCATAAATAAACCTGTAATTAAAACCCCTTTTGATGTAAAATGGATTATAAAATAGTTCTTATGCCGATTTGATTTTTCTAAAGTGTACATGGAAGTCTCTCATCGAGAGGAACGAAGTTTGTAGGGGCGTATTGCAATACCCCCCTACTTGCTAAGATCGAGCAATAAAATGAGAAAGAATCTCAAACACTCAGTAGCAATTATCACTGGCGCGTCGAGTGGAATAGGACGTGAAACAGCATTTTTATTTGCTCGAAAGGGTGTGAAAATCGCACTTGCCTCAAGAAGAGAGGATAAACTTCAAGAAGTTGCACAGGAAATAAATGGATTAGGAAGCGAAGCCTTGATACTACCTATAGATGTATCTGATCAAGACCAGGTAGATAGTATGGTCGAGAGGGTACTAGAACGCTTTGGACAAGTTGATATTCTCGTAAATAATGCCGGTTTCGGTCAGTTTGCCTCAATTGAAGAAACCTCTGCAGATGATATGCGTGAGATTTTTGGAGTAAATTTTATGGGAGCATTTTACTCAATTAAAGGTGTCCTTCCTTACATGCGAAAGCAAGGAAGTGGGCACATAATAAATATTTCTTCTGTAGCAGGCAAGCGTAGCTTCCCATTTATGGGTGCATATTGTGCCACCAAGTTTGCGATGAACGCAATTTCAGAAGCTCTAAGAATCGAGCTTACAGGTACGAATATCCATGTAAGTTTGGTTTACCCAGTCACGACCAAAACAGGGTTCTTTGACGTCCTGAAAAATAAGACCGGAAAGAGGTTTGAACCTCCAAAAATGTTCACTCAGTCAGCTCAGCAGGTTGCCCAAGCAATCGTAAAATGCGCTGAGAATCCAAAGACTGAGGTGCTTCCATTTCCACTTGCATGGTTTCTAATTGTAATAAACGCTATTGCGCCAGGCGTTCTAGACTTTATTTTGAGAAAGTATTATAAATCAATGATGAAATGAAGAACCAAATAAAAGAAGGGATTAATTTACTCGTTTCGAAATAAAAAAACAGGGGCAACCCACCGAGTATTTCCTACACTAGCAAAGGCAATTATATAATGTAGGGAATTTAATATAAATTTATTTACAAGGATATTAAAATTCCTCTGGAGGTGACGGATGCAGCGAGTGATACTCGGATTAGTTATTACGTTATTTATCACCTTTCTTTTCCCATCTACTTACTCCTTCGCTCAAAAAGAGAATTACCAATTTGTTATAGAAGAAAGCTACTACAAAGTAAATCCGGAGAATGAAGATGAATTTCTTGAGATTCACAAAAAGAAAATCTTTCCTTTTTGGAAAGAAGTTGAAAAAATGGGTCTGATTGATGGTGAGATGAGGATGTACACACAAAGGATTCATACCCTTAAACCCTCATGGACCTACAAAACTGTTGTTAGGTTTAAAAACTACGGCGCAATAGATAAGTGGCTTGAAAAGAGAGAAGAAATCATTAATAAACTTTTTCCTGAGGAAGGAGGCTATAATAACCTTAGAAAAAAGGTTATGGTTATCACCGAAGGTCACTGGGATGAACTCATAAAAGAAATCCCTTTAGAATAGTAAGAGCTACTAGCCAAGCAGGATCGAGAATTATGAATCCAGGAGTAAGCAAAAAGATTAAACCGATTGAGCCCCTAAAAAAAGGAGGAAAGGAATGAAACTCAAAGATGATATTCATGTTGCACTTCCTTGGCATGTAATGGATAAATACTTTGAAGCTGTATATTCAACAGGTTTAAATTTAGAATTCGGGTTAAGCAGCAGCGTATTGGACAGCGTTAAGCCAGGTGAATTTGAAAGAATAGGAGACCTAATGAGGAATAAGGGATTAAGCTGCACACTTCATGCCCCGTTCTTCGACCTTTCAGCCGGTGCAATGGATACAAAAGTTCTTGAGGTGACAAGGCTTCGATTCGTTCAGGCAATGGATGTAGCGGCGATTCTAAAACCGAGATGTGTGGTGTATCATACAGGATTTAGTAAACACCACTACAGTGGCTACTCGGAATACTGGCTTAGAGAATCTATTGAGACCTGGAAAATAGTCATGCAACATGCTGAAAAACTGGAATTAAAAGTGGCGGTAGAAAACGTCTTTGATACCGACCCAAGTATGCTAAAAAAGATCATCTCTTCAGTCCCTCACCCACTCTTAGGTGTTTGCCTCGATGCCGGTCACATAAATGTCTTTTCTGAAGTTGCTCTTGAGGAGTGGTTATATGAACTTGGAGATAAAATCTTTGAGACGCACCTTCACGACAACCATGGTAAATATGATGAACACATTGGAATTGGAATGGGCAATTTTGATTTCCAAGCATTCTTTAAGCTCCTTTGGTGTAATGGAACAAGGCCAGTCCTAACAATCGAGGGAAGTACCCCTGAAGCCGTCAAGGAAAGCATAGGTTATCTTATGAACTTGGATACCCCATGATTAAATTAATGTTAACCACATCATGAACTTAAGCAGTCAGTCTACAAAGGAGATTTTTGATTTCCTTGTTGCAAATGCAATTTATCCAGTCTTTAGCAAGAAAGAGAAGATCTTTTTTAAATGTTCAAGGAAGGGTTTATTAACTGCGGACAAAGCCAAAGAGATAATAGATAAACTAAATATCAAAACAGCCCACGACTGCGAAAGGATTAGAAAAGAAGTAAAGGAGCTTGTCGCTGCAAATAGGGAACATCGTCCAATCAAAAAATGGATAAAAGAAGAAAGACCGAGGGAGATGCTTATAAAACAAGGTCCAGAGGCTCTCTCTTTGTCAAAACTTCTGGCAATAATCCTCCGAACAGGAAAAGAAGGAATCAGTGCAGAAGAATTGGCGAAAAGGTTATTAAATCGGTTTGGGTCATTGAGGGATATAGATTCCGCTCCTATTTCTGAAATTTACAAAATTGGTGGAATAGGCCCAGCAAAAGCAGCACAAATAAAAGCAGCACTGGAACTGGGAAAACAACTCTACAAAGAAGATGCAAAGAAAAAGAAAAGGATTAAAAACGCTGAGGATGTTTTAAATTACGTTGCCGAATATTATGGCCCCTATCTTAGGGACGCAAAGAAGGAATTTTTCAGCATAATACTCCTCGATATAAAGAATAAACCAATTGATAACCTTGAAATAAGTAAAGGTAGCATTAACGCCAGTATAGTTGACCCGAAAGAGATAATAAAAGAGGCAACACTAAGGTCGGCTTCTTCAATTATATTAGTTCACAACCATCCATCTGGGGACGCCGAACCATCGCCAGAGGATATAGAGACAACAAAGCTTGTAATTCAAGCCTGTGAACTTGTCGGAATAAAAGTATTAGACCATATAATAATCGGTAGAAATAAAGAAGATTATGTAAGCTTCGCAAGATTAGGACTAATAAGGTAAAAAAATTAAGAGTTCAATGGCTCAAGGTTCGAGTGATAAAATGGTTCAAAGTTCAAGAGACCACCAACTAAAAGTATGGCAGAAGAACTGAACGAAATCTTGCAGAAAATTAGGAGCCAACGGGATGAAAAATAGAGTTTCAGAGTTCCAGAGTTCGAAGTTTCAACGGTCAACTCTTGAACCCTTAAACCCTGCAACCCTTGAACCTGTAAAAAGTATAGTGTCCCGTATTATAGATGTAACTTAATAATCTAACACTCTTCCATGAAGCCGATAACGAAGCCATTATTGATTTACGATGGAGACTGCGGTTTCTGCCGTCGGTGGATTGCACGCTGGCAATCACTTACAGGAGACCGAGTTGAGTACGCTCCGTTTCAGGAAGCAACAAGCGAGTTTCCAGAAATACCACAAGAACAGTTTGAAGCCTCGGTACAATTTATTGAGCCAAGCGGAAAAATATCGAGCGGGGCAGAGGCCGTTTTCCGCACACTCGCATATGCCCCAGGCAAGCGATGGATGCTCTGGATGTATGAGAAGATCCCTGGCGTCGCTCCTACCTCCGAGTGGAGTTATCACCTTGTTGCACAGCACCGCACCTTTTTTTCCAAACTAACACAATGTCTCTTTGGACAACATACCGAACCTCCATCGTATGTGTTTACGCGGTGGATATTCTTGCGTACGCTCGGTGTTATTTATCTCATTGCATTTGTGTCGTTGTGGACTCAAATAAACGGACTTGTTGGCAGCAACGGTATTATCCCTGCACAAGATTTTCTTCAGGTCGTTCGCGAACAGATCGGCCTAGAGCGTTATTGGTTGCTACCGACCTTATTCTGGTTTAATGCAAGTGACGTTTTTTTGCAATTCTTGTGTGGTGGTGGAGTTTTTTTATCGCTTCTTCTTATCCTTAACCTGGCACCAGCAGCCGTTTTATTTCTCCTTTGGGCGTTTTATCTCTCTCTTGCAATCATCTGCCGTGAATTCCTTAGCTTTCAATGGGATGCATTACTCCTAGAAATCGGGTTTTTAGCAATTTTCTTCGCACCACTGCAACTTAGACCAAGGTTATATCGTAAATCACCGCCGTCGCTGATCGTGCTGTGGCTTCTCCGATTGCTGTTGTTTAAGCTTATTTTCTCTTCTGGCGTTGTGAAACTGGTAAGTGGTGACCCTACCTGGCGAGACTTTACCGCTCTGACATATCACTATGAAACCCAGCCACTTCCAACGTGGATAAGCTGGTACGTAGATCAACTACCCTTATGGTTTCAAAAAGCATCAGTCGCCCTTATGTTCGCCATCGAACTGGTTGTTCCTTTCCTGATCTTTGCACCGAGACGCCTGCGATTTTTTGGATGTGGAGCTATTGTGGCGTTTCAATCGCTTATTATGGCAACGGGTAACTACTGCTTTTTTAACTTACTCACAATAGCGCTTTGCATCTTGCTGCTCGATGATAGAGCTTGGCCCACGCGATTTCGAGAAAAAGTGTTGGGTTCAGAGAAACATAATCAGTCCTCCACTGTCACTTTATACAATTCGAGACGCTGGCCAAAGGTAGTCACTTTACCAATAGCAGCTATCATCCTACTAATAACAACTGTTCAATTCTTCAATATGTTTCGTGTTCATTTAGACTGGCCAACGCCTATTCCCAAATTGGTACGTATGGTTGCGCCATTTCGCTCGGTAAACAGTTACGGCTTGTTCGCCGTTATGACCACGTCGCGCCCCGAAATCATCATAGAAGGAAGCAACGATGGAGAGATTTGGCTTACGTATGAATTCAAATACAAACCAGGTGACCTAAAAGAGCGGCCACATTTCGTTGAACCCCTCCAGCCCCGACTAGATTGGCAAATGTGGTTCGCCGCCTTAAGCAACTATGAGAATAATCAGTGGTTCATCAATTTTTGCGTACGCCTTCTACAAGGTTTGCCTGAGGTACTTTCATTACTTAAGACAAACCCATTTCCAGACAAACCCCCTCGTTACATCCGAGCCGTCGTGTACGATTACCAATTCACCGATTTTTCAACAAAACGCGAAGTAGGAACGTGGTGGCAACGCGAATTCAAGGGATTGTATTGCCCGATTCTGTCCTTGCGCAGCAACTGAAAAAGAAAGTTATGGAGAGGGGGTTTTTTAACGTGAGATCTTCAGAAAGCATATAGGTCTGTCATTCCCGTATGCTTTTAACCGGAATCCAGCATTAAATCATTTATGAATACCCCCCGATTAAATCAGAAGGTAAGCTTGTGCCTATATGTTTTAAATGGGCAGCGTTCGGGTATGACAATGGAGCCGATTCAGTCATCCTAAAGTGTAAAACATGCGTAACATGAGTAAGCAAAAACTGCTGATCTAATCTCTAAAAAGGCCACCCTGTCCCTGTGGGTGTTTTAAATTTAGGTGGGCATAGGCAAGAGGAGTCACAGTTCTTCCCCTTGGGGTTTTGTCAAGAAGGCCTTGACGGAGAAGATATGGTTCATATACATATTCAATCGTATCTTTATCTTCGCTTACCGCCGCTGAAATTGTTTCAATACCGACTGGGCCACCTTTAAACTTCTCTATAATTGCCGTAAGTATCGCTCTATCAACGGTGTCAAGCCCTAGGGAATCAACCTCAAGCATCCCAAGCGCACTCTTAGCCACTTCTAAATTGATAACGCCGTCCGCTTTTACCTCGGCAAAATCCCTTACCCTTCTAAGGAGACGATTTGCAATCCTGGGGGTTCCTCTTGAACGGTAGGAAATTTCATGCGCTCCATCATCCGTGATTTTCACCTTAAGAATTCTAGAAGACCTGTTCAGTATGCTTTCAATTTCTTCAGGAGTATAATAATCGAGTCTTAGATCCACTCCAAACCTCGATCTTAAAGGTGATGTAATGAGTCCAGTTCTTGTTGTAGCACCAATTAAGGTAAATTTGTGCAATTTAATCTTCATTGACCTAGCTGTGGGACCCTCTCCGATCATAAGGTCAATTTTATAATCCTCCATCGCAGAGTAGAGATACTCCTCGACCACTCTGTTAAGACGGTGTATTTCGTCTATAAAGAAAACGTCTCCATCGTTTAGATGGGTAAGAATCGAGGCTAAATCTGCAATCCTTTCAATGACGGGACCAGATGTAGCGTGGATTTTTACACCTAGTTCATTTGCAACAATATGGGCTAGAGTGGTTTTTCCAAGACCTGGAGGACCGTAAAGAAGAACATGGTCGAGTGCCTCTTGCCTCCTTCTTGCGGCTTCAATAAAAATCTCTACCTTTTCCTTAGCTTTTGTTTGACCGAGAAAGTCTCTTAGATTCAGCGGCCTAAGATTAGATTCAAAGAGTACATCCTCTTGTTGTAGTTTTGGTGCTACTACTCTTTCTACCATTTAATTATATAAATAACATACTCATAATTTTTTAGCTACAGAGGACACGGAGAAAAGATTTAAATTTTTCGTCTTTTTTCTTTTCTCTGTATCCTCTGTGCTCTCTGTGGCTAATTTCTTCACACCCTTTTCATAATCTTGAGTGATTCTTTTAAGGCTTTCTCTATATCCTTCTCTTCTGAAGTTACTTCCTCAATCCGTGATATACGCTCATCAATTTCGTTCCTTTTATAGCCGAGATTAACTAGAGCAGAGATTATGTCTTCTAATATTCCTATCTTTTCTCCTCTATCACCCGCAGGTTGAATCTCTGAAACCTTATCCTTAAGCTCGGTAATGAGCCTTAATGCAAGCTTGGGGCCGATTCCGGGAATCTTTTTCTTAACGAGGTCACCTGAAGAAATAGCCAATACAAGCTCTCCAGGAGATATGCTTGAGAGGATATTTGTCGCAACCCTCGGTCCCACGCCTGAGACACTAAGAAGTGATGTAAAAATTCTTCTCTCATCCTCTGTAAGAAAACCGAAAAGCTCAATCCCGTCTTCTTTCATATGGGTATAGATTTTAAGCTCCGTTTCGCTTCCCCGTTCAGGAAGACGGTAATATGTAGACAGGGGAACCGTAACCCCGTATCCAACACCGTGTATATCTATCACGATTCTTCCTAGCGATTTTTCAGCGATTTTACCTCGGAGAAGAGATATCATACTTCGTCCAGCGACGCCTCCTTCTTCTGGGTCTAATTAACTCCCTACCGAGTCGTTCATTTACTTGAGATGAATTGATATGACAGATTGCAATTGCTACTGCATCTGAAGCGTCTTCTTTACTCCATTCAGGAATTCCGAGTATTAGAGAAATCATCTTTTGAACCTCTAGTTTCTTTGCCCTACCCTGTCCTGTAAGCGCAAGTTTTACCTCTGTAGGAGCGTACTCATGGACAGGAATTCCAGAAATAGTCGCCGCAAGAAGCGCAACGCCTCTTGCCTCTCCAAGCTTTAGCGCGCTTTTGAAATTTTTTGCAAAGAAGACATCTTCAATAGACATCACATCGGGTAATGAGCGTTCTATTACTTCTCTAAGACCTTCAAAGATTGTTTTTAACCTTAATGGAAGGGTAAAACGGGAAGGCGGTGTGATGCAGCCACTTTCTATGTGTATTAGCTCTCCATTTCGGCTTTCTAAAACCCCATAACCGCATACCCTTGAGCCAGGATCAACTCCTAGAACTCTCATCCAACCTATCCAAGAGCTTGCATAAGTTCTTCTGTAATATCAAAATTTGAGTAGACATTCTGAACATCGTCGCTATCTTCAAGGTTTTCCATAAGACGAAGCATCCGCTCGGCCTCTTTTCCTTCAATCCTTACATTGTTTTTAGGAATCATGGTGATTTCAGCCGAAGCATATTTAAGGCCAGATTCTTCTATAGCAGCCTTAACAGACTCAAAAGTATCGGGTGAAGTGATTACGACAAGCTCACTTTCTTCCGTTCTTACGTCATCTGCTCCAGCTTCGAGCGCAATTTCAAATAGCTTGTCTTCGTCAACGCTTCCTTTTTCAAAGGCTATTCTTCCCTTTTTCTCAAATATCCATCCAACACAACCAGTTTCCCCAAGGTTTCCACCATATTTTGTAAAAATTCTCCTAATCTCAGATACAGCCCGATTTTTATTATCAGTAAGCACCTCGACGAGAACCGCGCTCCCTCCAGGACCATATCCCTCATAAAAAATCTCGTGAAGCTCTTCTCCGCCTATTTCACCTGTGCCACGCTTTATAGCACGCTCTATCGTATCCTTGGGCATGTTTTGGTTCTTAGCTGCAGCAATTGCTATGCGAAGTCGTGTATTAGTATTCGGGTCGCCTCCGAGTCTTGCTGCTACGGTAAGTTCCCTTATAAGCTTTGTGAATATTTTTCCACGCTTGGCATCCACTGCCGCCTTTCTATGTTTTATATTTGACCATTTGGAATGACCAGACATAATAAACTCTCCCCTCTCTTTTAAATATCTATGTATTCTTAGGATATACGTTTGCTAAAGCGTTGTAAAGAGCAAATACGAACAGGATACAAGATACATGATGCAAGATGCAGGATACAAAATTCATCATGTATCGTGAATCATGTATCATGCAACTTGAATCATTTTAATCTACCTTCTCAACTACAACACTTAGCGGCTGCGCACCGGGAATCGAGGTTGCAATTTTAGCTAGAGGTGTGCCTTTGTTGATTTCTTTTACTGTGAGAGTCTTAGTGTTTGGTGTAATATTTTGTTCCGAAAGTGACTCAAAGGTGAATTTGAGTTTGGCATCTTCTGGAAGACCAAACACCTTGGCTTTGATAGGCGCTGGCTTACCAATATCAGCATCAGCCACATATAAGTTGTAGCCCCATGCCTTCAAATCCGCACCTCGAAAGCTTCCATCTGGTGTTTTAAGACTCACCCGAATCATTCCATCTTTATCCACCACAGCTGGAGGCAAATCATGGAATTCCACTGCAACCTGATTATTCTTTATTGCAATTATATCGCCGTTTATGAATTTATCCTCTTTAAAGTCAAGGATACCTATTTCAAATCCAGATGGTTTAGTGATTTTTTTATCCGGAACAATAAGCGTGGTACTAAGAAGGCCGAAAGTAATAACAACTTGACCTAGTGACTGAGGTTTATCAACCTCAGAAGGTGCTTCTCCCTTTGAGAGCGAGATTTTTAAACTACCCTTCTTTCCTGTAGCAATGAGTTCCACAGCATCTGATTCAGATTCAGAAACGACTACCTTCTCCCATCCATCTTTAGTTTCCCTAACATTCACAACAGGGTTATCCCTTGGAGAACCGTCTTTAAGAAATGTTCTAATAGTTGTAATTCTTCCTGTATATCGCGGATTAACAAAAATTTCCCCAACTAATGAGTTAAACTCAACCTGAGCGTATGCAGGAGTCTCTAAAAGCCCCTCTCTTTCATCCTTAGCAAGCAATTGTTCTTTGGCTTGAGCCAGAGTGCACAAAGGTAATGTTTCTGATAACAACTGAAATACTGCAAATAAAACGACTGAAATAAAAACGAGTGAAACTGAGGTTAGTTTTAGTCTGATGCCTTTATCCATATTCTCCTCTCTAAATATTAAGTTTTGGAATTGTACATTCGACAAAGCAACCTAAATTTTATCCATACCTCAATCCCCTTTACCTTTTCTTGCTTTCTTACTCCTTATTTACCTTCGCTTCTTTACTGGTTGTGTATGTTTTTCTTTTCTTTGCAGAGCCATGACCTTTATGCTGACTCAAAGGCTCTTTACAATTATGAATAATATCGACACTATTCTTGTCTGTAATCACTTCCTTATAATTATCATTCTCACGGTCTATTGTCCTTTTGAGATCAGACCACCTCCCAGTCTTACGATGCAATTCGTCGCCAGCCTTAAATTCAAGTAACGGTTTTCTCGACTTCCCTTTGTTCCAAACCTTACCACGGATTTGGGTGTAAGCCTTTGACCCCACAGAAAGTTCAAGCTCCTCAAAATGACGTTCCTTTGAACCACAAGATGGACATGGTGTGAGATTATCTATCGAAGCATCAACAGGCTCGTTCACTATTTCACCACATTTCTTGCATTTCACCATTCACACCCTCTAGTATTGTTTAATTTGTCAAAAAGATAAAACTGATCAGAATAAATCACTCCCTGGAATCCAAGGTAAATTTTATACCACCGATACGGATTTTATCTGAGGTGTCTCCAAAAACTAATTTTAATTCAAGATTAATTGTGCCGTCAATCCTTGCATCAAATGCGCTTACCTTATGACATGTAGGGGTTGTGCTTGCAAGTCTTGTAGAATCATCACGGATTACAAGCGAACTATCTGAAGTGGTTAACTTTGAAAGTCGTGTTTGAGAGATGTAGGTAGTCCCCGAAGAAGCCGATTCTATCGTATAGCAAAGCTCGAACTCTGTAATAACTACCTCTTTTATGTTTCTCTTTGACGGTAGTGTTAGACCGAGGTTTATCCACTGATAATCATTTTCCCTAATAGGCATTGATGTAGTAACTTCAATAGCGGTACTGGGACAGCAATAAGGTCTCACTGAAACCAGTGATGGTGGGCTTGGAATAAAACCAAGTGGGCTAGTCCATACCTCAAGCTCGGGACCTTCGTTCGATTCGGTAGAACTATTCTTCCAAGCCGCACATGAAGAAAAAAGAACTAATACTATTATTATAAGCACAATACGTTTTAGCCTTATCACGTTTATTCTCCTTCTACTTAATAGCGATTTGATATAATTTTCATGACTATGATAAATTACACTTGACAAATTACATATTTGTTGTGCATAATATTATCAACTACAAAGTCTCAAATGCAACTTTTATAGAACCGAAATAAATATCCTCTATTTTGAGCCGTCAGATTTAGCTTAAAAGTTCTGTATGCGAAAGAATTTAAAAATCCATGGTAAGAGCATCTAAAGAAGTATCCCAAAACTCCGAAGATAAGAGGGAAACGGGAATGGAGTCTCAATTTCTTAACCTCAACGAGCTGAGAAACAGGAGACCTACGGAGTTAATGAAAATGGCAAGAAGCCTTAATATAGATGAAATATCCAGGATGTCTAAGCAGGATCTTATCTATGCAATCCTTAGAGCAGAAAGTGAAAAAGAGGGTATCATCTATGCAGAGGGAGTTCTTGAAATTCTCTCAGAAGGCTACGGCTTTTTAAGATCTCCAAAATATAGTTATCTTCCAGGACCTGATGACATTTATGTATCCAAGTCTCAAATACGTTCCTTCAATCTTAAAACCGGCGATACAGTCGGTGGTCAGGTTCGCCTTCCGAGAGAGGGGGAGAAAAACCTTGCACTACTTAAAATCGAACACGTAAACTACGATGCACCTGAGGTTTGTAGAGACCGAGTGCCTTTTGAAAGCCTTGTCCCCCTTCATCCTGATGAGAAAATCCTTCTTGAATACGATCATGATGAATTCTGTACTAGAGTGATGGATTTATTCATACCAATTGGAAAGGGACAAAGAGGTCTAATAGTTGCTCCTCCAAGGACAGGGAAAACCATCCTTCTTCAAAGAATCGCAAATGCCATAACGAAGAATCATGCAGATATAATCCTTATTGTTCTTCTCATTGACGAGCGTCCTGAAGAAGTTACAGATATGGAAAGGTCTGTGAAAGGAGAGGTTGTAAGCTCTACTTTCGACGAACCTGCACAACGCCATATCCAAGTCGCAGAAATGGTTCTTGAGAAAGCAAAAAGGCTTTCAGAGCATGGAAAAGATGTTGTAATACTTCTTGACAGTCTTACAAGGCTTGCAAGAGCAAGCAACACCGTAACACCCGCAAGTGGAAGGGTTCTCTCAGGTGGAATGGAAGCAAGCGCACTTCAAAGACCGAAGAGATTCTTCGGAGCTGCAAGAAATACAGAAGAGGGCGGAAGTTTAACAATAGTTGCAACTGCACTAATTGATACTGGAAGCAGGATGGATGAAGTGATCTTCGAAGAGTTTAAAGGCACAGGGAACATGGAAGCATATCTCGATAGAAAACTTGCAGATAAGAGGGTTTTCCCTGCTTTAGACCTTCAACGCTCAGGAACAAGAAAAGAGGAGTTGTTACTACCTGAGGATATTATAACCAGGGTTTGGCTTCTTCGTAAAATACTAAGTCCTATGAGCACGATAGAAGCGATGGAGTTTCTTTTAGATAAAATGAGAGGCACTAAATCTAATAAAGAGTTCCTTAATTCAATGAATCAGTAGTGCTGTTTTCTAAACCTCCGTTAGTCTTTCTCTAAATCCAGTAAATTTCAATGTTTACAATAAGATATAATAAATATTAGGCATCACCTATACTTATGATTTTTCGTTATAACCGTCTTGTTTTAAAAATTTTCGGACAGCGTAGCGAATTTTTTATTGGATTTGCCTTTCTGTTAAGATTATGATAAATTAAAAAGCCTGCTGTCCAAAACTGGGTACTGAAGCAGCAGGCTTTTTCATACTGAAAGAGGGGAGGTTACCTCTTTTTACCTCCCTTCTTTCCACCTGACTTCTTAGTGGCTTTCTTTTTTGTAGCCATCTAGTCTATCACCTCCTTTTTTTGAGAATGTGTTAATAATAAAAACCCTCGTCTTCGTTGCCAAAAACGAGGGAATTTTTTTTCTTTCTCTAAATTTGTTATTTTCATTTAACAACTGTTAAATAAATTTAATTTGTTTTGAAAACTTTGTCAAGTGTTTTTGTTAAATTTTTCTACAAAATGTTGTGTGTGGTGATTTCTTATACACAAAATGCTGTTAGTACAAGTTGGATTTACACCAATTAGTTTTGATTCTTAATAAACTTTGCATGTTTATTTTACATACGGTCTACTTATTTCATGCATTGAATACTTAAATTGGAAATTAGGATTTATAAAACTTCCATTTTGCAACTTAGAACTAGGTTTTGATACTTAAGATCTACCTTTCCCATTCTTGTGCTCACAAATTCGCCTTATGTTTAAATAATACAAGTGGTTGCTAAGAACAACTTTAAAAAAAATCTTGAAATGAGACTTAGCCAATTAATAGAAAGAAATGGTCCAAGTATATGATTGAATGGAATTAAAACGTTAAGTTTAAAAAAGCCTTCTTACCTCACGAAGAACCTCTACGAACTTATCAACCTCTTCTTTTGTGTTATAGAGATAAAAACTTGCCCTCACAGCATTATCCATGCCTAACCTTCTCATTAGTGGTTGAGCGCAATGATGACCTGAACGCACCGCGATTCCTTCCTCATCCAGAATTCCAGCAACGTCATGCGGATGAACACCACTTATGTTAAATGAAACAACGCCAACTCTATCATTTCCTCTAGGACCATAAAGCTCTATCCAAGGAAAGTCAGACATCCTCTCAAGGCTGTAACCGACTATCTCTCTTTCGTGTTCAAAGATCTTTTCTACACCAATTCTATTTAAATAATCCACAGCAGCGCCGAGTCCGATTCCTCCTGCGATATTAGGAGTTCCCGCCTCGTATTTCCATGGGAGCTCGTTCCATGTAGATTTCTCTACGGTAACCGTTTCTATCATATCACCCCCATAAAGAAAAGGCTCCATCTCATTTAGAATCTCATATCGTCCATATAGAAAACCGGTCCCTGTGGGTCCAAGCATCTTGTGACCAGAGGCTACAAGAAAATCACAACCAAGCTCAGTTACATTTACTGGAATATGCGGGATTGACTGGGCAGCATCTACCAAAACTAGCGCCCCAACCTTTTTTGCTTCATTGATCACATGCCTAACAGGGTTAACAGTTCCTAAAACATTTGATGCGTGAGTAATGCTGACTAGTTTTGTCCTTTCTGAAATAAGTCTTGGAAGCTCATCTAGCTTTAATCTTCCCTCATCATCTACATCTAAAATTTTAAGGGTGATGCCCTTTCGATCTCGAATCATCTGCCATGGAACTATATTCGAGTGATGCTCCATAATGGTGATTAGGACTTCATCCCCTTTCCTGAGATTATGAAGACCCCAACCATATGCGACAAGATTAATTGACTCAGTAGCGTTTCTTGTAAAAATGATCTCACGCCAATTTTTCGCCCCAATAAAATTTGCAACCTTTTTGTGGGAATCTTCATAGAGAACCGTGGACTCATAACTAAGCGTATGAACCGCCCTATGAATATTGGCATTAGTCTCTTCGTAAAACCTTTTCTCAACCTCAATTATAGGTTTTGGTTTTTGAGTAGTTGCGGCGTTGTCGAAATATATTAATGGCTTACCCCTAATTTTACGTTCAAATATAGGGAAGTCATTTCTTATTCGATAAGGATCTAAACTTTCTAGAGCCACTTTATGCTTTTCCATGAAATCTCAATTAATGTTTTACTAAAGCTCTATCAAAACGTATATATTCTCTCCTTCGATCTTTAACTGATAGGTTTCAATGGGTACAACCGCAGGCATGGAAAGCACCTCACCAGTTTTCACGTTAAATTTTGCACCATGCCAAGCGCAGGTTATTATCTCTCCATCTAAAGAGCCATCTGAGAGCGGATATTCCATGTGCGAGCATTCATCTTTTATAGCATAGAAATTGCCATTTAAACGGCAAATTGCTATAACCTCTCCTTCGACGTCGAAAGATTTGATCTCTCCAGAAAGAATATCAGATGTCTTGGTTACCTTTACAAACTCAGGCATTCTATTTTAACTCCATCTTATCGCAGTGGGTCATGGCTAGGGTCTCGTAAGTCTAACTACAAGCAACGAATCACGATACACGAACCACGATTCACAAATTTGAAACCTATTCTTCCTCGCCAGGCCAATTTTTTATACCATGAACACCTGACCTTAAAACCTTCAAGGCCAATAGACCACACTTATATCTTACTGGAGAGAGAGTTACCCCTAACGCAGAAAGCATTTCATCCTTGTTGATTTCCTTTATATAATTAACATCCTTGTCAACGATCATATCAGTAAGAATTGATGCTGCAGCTTGACTAATAGCACACCCTTTTCCTGTAAATTTTACCTTTTGAACTTTATTATCTGTAATTTTTAAATCAATCCTTATAACATCCCCGCAGGAAGGGTTTCCTTCTTCGTGTGTTATATCAGGGTTTTGAAGACTTCCATAATTCCGAGGGTTTTTATAGTGGTCAAGGAGATATTCCAACTGATTATAATCCATGATTAGAGCCCCTTTCGTCGCCACCTACCTTTTCTTCCCGGATCTTATATATTTGATTCGTAAAACGCTCGTTCTTGGAGAAATGGATGACATTTGGCAAAAATCGGTGAATCATTGCAAAATCGATTTGTATACATACTCAAAGAACATTATCTAACGGCTTTCCCCGAGCGAAGCGTTGCATGACAATCTCTTCAAGACCCCTTCGAATCGGCTCTACTTTCATACGCTGTAGGCTTTCACTAGCAAAGGCGAGTAGAAGAAGCGCTCGTGATGTATCTTCAGATATTCCACGGGAACGTAGATAAAAAATCGAATTCTGATCCATTTGGCCAATTGTTGCCCCATGGGTACACTTGACGTCGTCTGCGTATATCTCAAGCTGAGGCTTTGTATCAATCTGAGCCTCGTCGGATAGCAGGAGATTTTTGTTAGTCTGTTTAGCATCAGTCTTTTGAGCGTTCTTATGAACGATAATCCTTCCGTGGAAAACGCCATGGGACCTACCATCTAGTATACCTTTGTAGAGCTGTCGGCTGTCGCAGTGAGGGCTAGCGTGTTCAACCCTCATGTAGTTGTCCATATGCTGCCTGCCGGTTGGCATGAAGAGACCATTTATAATACACTCAGAGCCTTCACCTGCCATTACAGGATGAACGTTGCTTCGTACAAGCGCACCGCCGAGTAGCACTGAATGGAAGGTAACATTACTGCTTCGAGATTGCTGAAATCTTATGGTGGAAACGTTGAATGCCTTTTTACTTTCCCGCTCAATTTTGTAGTGGCTAAGTACGCTATTCTGACCCACAACTACTTCCGTTACAGAATTTGAGAAATATACATCGTCAGCCAAAGATATGTAATCCTCTATGATCGTTGCCTGGCTGTTATCTTCTAATAAGATGAGGTTACGTGGATGGGTAAGCGTTGGTGAGGCGTTCGCAGATGAAATGAATAATAGATATATCGGTTCTTCAAGCACAGTACCTTTTGGTACATACACAAAAGCCCCATCTCTCATAAATGCGGTATTCAGGGCTAAAAATGCATCTCTTTGAAAATCAGCGTACCGAGCAAGATGATCCTCAAGTAAATCCGTTTTTACTCTTAGGGCATGGGAAAGACTATCAAGCTCTAAACCATCAACCCTAGGACGCAGAGAAGAAAGCTCAGGCGAATATCGCCCATTTAGGAATACAAGACGGCTGCATTCTAGCCCAGAAAATGTAAACCGTTCGAGCTCTCTAGAATCAAGTTCCACACGCCCATTTTGTGATAGTTGGAAGGGTGTACGTACTATCGGGCCTACATTTGTGAACCGCCAATCTTCATCTTGGATTGTTGGAAACCCTAACTCAGAGAATCTAGAGATTGCTGCCCGTCGAATGGAGCGTAACCATGATGGTTCATTTACCAATGAGTCCTTCTCAAAATGTTCAAATCCTTCTAAGTAGCTTTCCTTACTTTGCATTACAATGTTGTTCATCCTGATCTCCCTGTTCAAGCGTTTGCCGGGATAGCAGTGCGGTCTTCCTCTTCAACCCAAGTGTAGCCCTTGCTCTCAAGCTCTAGAGCCAATTCCTTGCCGCCCGATTTCACAATCCTGCCATCGACTAATACATGCACATAGTCTGTAATGATATAGTTAAGCACCCGTTGGTAGTGGGTTATCACTATAAATGCGCGTTCCTTGCCTCGCATAGCATTGACGCCATTAGCAACGATTTTTAGAGCATCAATGTCAAGACCGGAATCGGTTTCGTCTAATATCGCAAGCGTTGGCTCAAGCACTGCCATCTGAAAGATCTCATTTCGCTTTTTCTCTCCGCCTGAAAATCCCTCGTTTACTGAACGTTGTAGGAGATCATCACTCATCTGTACAACCTTCGCCTTCTCCTTGAGTAGTTTGGCAAACTCTACAGGCTTCATAGGTTCAAGACCTCTGAACTTTCGCTGAGCATTGAGAGCAGTACGGAGCAAGTATGTATTAGTGACACCAAGAATCTCTACCGGGTACTGGAAAGCCATAAAGATCCCCATACAGGCACGCTCTTCTGGCTTTATCTCGAGTAGATTCTTTCCCTGGTAGATTATCTCTCCTTCGGTAACCTCATATGTATCCCGCCCAGCCAGAACTTGAGCCAGTGTACTTTTGCCAGATCCATTTGGGCCCATAATTGAATGAACTTCTCCAGCGTTTACTATCAAGTCAACACCCGTTAGGATTTCTTGATCATTTACCTTCACATGTAGATTTCTAATTTCGAGCATAGGTTTTTTGAGCATATTTTATGGTTTCTCCTTTGACGAATTATCATTAAGTCATTTAGCCAACGCTACCCTCGAGGCTAATGCTTAATAATCTCTCTGCTTCGATGGCAAACTCAAACGGCAGTTCGCTGATAACCTTCTTACAGAACCCGTTAACAATCATAGATACCGCATCCTCGGCTGATAGACCTCTCTGTTTAAGGTAAAAGAGCTGATCCTCCCCAATCTTAGAGGTAGATGCCTCGTGTTCCATCTGGGCAGAGGAGTTTTTCACCTCGATATAGGGGAATGTATGGGCACCACACTTATCACCTATAAGCAAAGAGTCACACTGGGTGTAATTACGTGCTCCATCGGCACTCTTATGTATTTGAACCAATCCACGATAGGTGTTTTGACCAAAGCCAGCAGAGATACCCTTAGATACAATGTTACTTCTGGTGTTTTTACCTACGTGGATCATCTTTGTGCCAGTGTCTGCCTGCTGACGATTGTTGGTTAATGCCACTGAATAGAATTCACCAACAGAACCATCACCCTCGAGTATACAGCCTGGATACTTCCAGGTAATGGCAGAACCGGTTTCAACTTGGGTCCACGATATGTGAGAATTTCGTCCCAAACATCTACCACGCTTAGTGACAAAGTTGTAGATTCCACCATGACCATCTTTATCCCCGGGGTACCAGTTCTGGATCGTGGAATATTTGATGGTGGCGTTATCATGCGTGATAAGCTCCACTACTGCTGCGTGAAGCTGGCTCTCGTCTCGCTTTGGAGCGGTGCACCCCTCCAGATAACTGACATACGAGCCTTCATCAGCGATAATTAACGTGCGCTCGAACTGGCCTGTATTTTCTGCATTGATTCGGAAGTAAGTAGACAGCTCCATAGGACAGCGAACACCCTTAGGTACATACACAAATGATCCGTCGCTAAAGACCGCTGAATTTAGAGACGCAAAAAAATTATCAGTGTAAGGCACAACAAACCCGAGATATTTCTTTACCAGTTCAGGATGTTCAAGTACCGCCTCGGAAAAAGAACAGAATATAATACCAAGCTCAGCCAGCTTGTCCTTGAAGGTCGTGATTAACGAAACACTGTCAAAGACAGCATCCACGGCTACTCCGGCTAACATCTTCTGCTCATTGAGCGGAATCCCAAGCTTTTCATATGTCTTGAGTAATTCAGGGTCTACCTCATCTAGGCTCTCTGGCTTCTTCTTCGGGGCTGCATAGTAGCTGATATTATTATAATCAATAGGTGGGTAGTGGACATTGTGCCACTTTGGCTCCTTCATAGTACACCAGTGCCGATATCCCTTGAGGCGCCATTCTAGCATCCACTCGGGCTCATTCTTCTTTGACGAGATTAGACGAATGATGTCTTCATTTAGACCGCGAGGTGCTATATCCTGTTCGATATTGGTAACAAACCCATACTTGTATTCTTGGTTTGTTAATTCATCATAATTAACGCTCATAATGCCCTCCTTCTTACTTTGTTATTTGAGTTTTTTCCCTCATCTAAGTCTAAGGTTACATTACTTCTCTTTTTTGTTTTAACATATCTTCCAAAGTAGTACTCTCAAGTATCTTAATCATAGAAATCTGAAGCTTATCCCAAACTGGGAGCTGTGGACAATTCTCATACAAAAAACAGATTGAATCCTTTTCCATACAATCAATCATCCTAAACTCACCCTCTATAGCCTCATATACCTCTCTCAATGTAATCTCCCTTGGGGATTTCCTTAGCACATAACCACCTTCAGGTCCAACCATGGACCTTACAATTCCCTTGTTTACTAGTTTTCGCATGATCTTAGCCAGGTAATTTAATGGGACATGCTGGTTTTGAGAAATCTCTTTAATGCTAAACCTTCCTATTGGATCTTTACTCAAATAAGTTAACGACCTAACTGCATAATCTAGTGTTCTACTTACTTGCATATCCCTTTACCTCTATTGTGGATAGCTTACATCTATGATGTATAAAATATCATATCCATTAAAGCTGTCAAGTCCTAATAAAAGCTTTGTTGGAAAAAGGTATTAAAAAAAGGGGTATTGTAAATTAGGTTTTTATACCAACTGTTATTTTAGATACGATTCATGGATTGTCAAGCAGTCGTAAAGACAACAGTTGTAAAGAAAACGGTAGGGGCGGGTTTAAAACCCGCCCCTACATAATTTCCTTTGGTTTGCCCCATGTAGGGGTTTGATTAATCAAACCCCTACTACAATTTAACTATTTAGTGTCTTAGACTTATTTACATTAATCTCTTCCATAATCTTTTCCCAGAGAAGGTACGCATCAACTATTTTTTCTTTTACATTGCCCAAATACATCTCAAAATTAATAAGTGCTTGTTTAATGTTTTCCAAGGAATCATCTTGGGCCGCCTTTTTTACCGGCGTGTATTGATGTTTGAGAATGGTTGCGTTTCCGCTTAGCACAGCTAAGGTTTGGCTCAACTGTTCAATAAGTTCTTTAATCTCATCCATATCCTCCTCCTTAAATTAGCCACGGGACACAAAAACACGAAGAAAAATTCTTTGTTACTTCGTGCCCTTGTGGCAAAGTAGGTTTTTCTACTTAGATTTTACCACTCTATCTATAGCATCAAATAGCCTCAATACCTCATATTCAGCATTGTAAAAGTGGGGGGATATACGAATCGCCCCGCCTCTTACATTCACCAAAATGCCCTCTTCTTTTAACTTATCTTTAACATTAATTGGGTCAAGATTCCCAATAATAGAAATAATTCCTCCCCTTTCCTTTTTATTTTTTGGCGTGCTCACTTGAAAATCCCTTTTTTCAGCCTCCCTTATAATTAGATCCCCAAGCTCAATGACCCTAGCCTGAATCCTATCAATTCCAACCTCAATCAGAAAGTCAATTGCGGCACCAAGCGCATAAGTCCCCATAACATTTAGCGACCCCTCTTCAAACCTGAGTGCGTTGGTTTTAAGACGAAAATCAATGTGGTCATAGTCGGATTCATTTATAATGCTTTTCCATCCTATAAGCGGGGGGTTAATCTTTGAGGCGAGTTCTTTTCTACAATAGAATATACCAGTCCCTTCTGGGCTTAAAAGCCATTTATGTCCGTCTGCTGCAAGGAAATCTATTTCAAATTCATGTACGTCCATCGGAATCACACCTAGGCTCTGAATTGCATCAACAAAAAAAAGAATCCCCTTTCTTTTGCAGAGCCTTCCAACCACTTCCAAGTCAATTTTGAAGCCACTTGAGAAATTCACAGAGCTTACGGTAAGAAGTTTTGTTCTTGAATCGATTAGCCCCTCGATATCCTCAATTAGAATCCTTCCATTTTGAGAGGGGACAACTCTTATTTCGATTCCCTTTCTGTTTAGATTAAGCCAGGGGTAAATATTAGAAGGAAAATCCTTCTCACAGATAAGTAGGTTGTCTCCTTCCTTCCAATCTAGCCCCTCGGCGACCATGGAAATGCCATGAGATGTATTTTTTACAAAAGCTATATCTTCAGAGCCGGAACCTAAAAAAGTTGCGCATTTCTTTCTAACTTCTTCAACCCTATCCATCCATTGTTTGTAGTTAAACATTCCGCTCTCTGTAGCTTCAGATAAGAACTTCTCAACTGCCCTCTTTACCCTTAGCGATACAGGAGCTACCCCAGCATGGTCTAAGTAAACATAGCTCCTAGTTATCGGGAATTCTTTTCTATAGTCTTCTAGCGACTTCAAATCTGAATTCCTATAGTTCATCGAATATAACCTAACCCATACCCCTTTTGTAATCAAATTTGCACTCTTTTTACTTGAATTAACCTATAAGTCGAATCGCTTGTTCAAATGGAAATTCTTTAAAATTAGATATATATGCCGTAAGCCATTTAAACTAATGAAGAACACTGCAGCGAGGAGGCTGTCCGACAATTAGGACAGAGTTTATAATAATTGCTGTCAAGGAAATAAATCTTCTGAGAGGAGGAATTAAAGCTAGCATACATTGAATCATAT
>JAHFBK010000199.1 GCA_023250035.1 Candidatus Dadabacteria bacterium | reverse complement strand
TCTCTAAATCTTCACCGAAGATGTCAGTTGGTAATTGGTCAAATTTGTATGAAAGTCTTGTCCATATTAATTCAAGAAAAAATTTAGTCGGATTAATTGATGAAGTTGTATAAAAAGGCCACCAATTGTCTTCAAATAAAGGGCAAGAAAATGGCATACCGTTTTGCTTAATCATTGAATATTTTCCGCAAATAATAAGATTTGGAAAGTTGTGTGGCCCAAAGCCGCCAATTTTATTATTCAAGTCTTGAGTTAGATTTTTTTGAAGATAATCAACGAAAGACGTTCTAAGGCTATATTCACTAGCAAATCCATTATAGCCCCAAACTATCCTTACTGGTAAAAAGGCTTCTACCCTTAATATATGAAAAATAATTTCTTCTTGTTCTGTCAATTCACCTGCTTTTCTACTTGTAACATCCTTACGACAAACCCCTCTAAAAGCATCACGAAATAGTCTACCAACAAATGGTTCGGGCTGTTTTGGTTCGAAGTAGTCAATTAGGAATTTTAAGTTGTTGTAACCTTCTTCAATGTCCTTTGAATATAAGTTTTTCTTTGCTTGAATAACAGCAATTACTTGTTCGGGCTTGAATTTGTATCTCTCTGTATATGGAATTTTTTCTCCTTCACCTTCAACTAACAGAACGTCAAATTCAATGTCGCACCCAATGATAAAACTATTTTTCACAACCTTTAGATTAAGTCCTTGAAAGATTGACCTATTTAATACATCTTCTGTCAACCCCTCATACATTGTCCCTATGGTTATTGGGTGCTTTATATCTTGTTCGTTTAGGATTTCTACCTCTTTTGAAATGAACTCATTAAGAAGGTTTGATAGTGTTGCAATGTCCATAAGGGGAATGTCTCGTAAATGCTTGCCGCTAACTGTTAATAAACGCATTACCGCGGTTATCCCTCCAAATGAGTACATTATCCGCGATATTGCGGTTATTTCTTACTATAGTTAAAACCAATCCTTCGACAAAGCTCAGGACAGGCTTACTTTCTGTTTTTCCTACCTCACCCTCTCTTCAAATAATCCAGAGGGCTTTTAATCCTGCACAAATCTTTGGATAGAACTGTGTATCGTATCCATCCCTTTTCCCGTTCGCTCTTTATAATATAAATTTGATGCCTGTAGTTATCAATATCTTCTAACTATTTCGCTTACCCTTCTTTATAAGTTTCAGATTCTTGAGCACTTGGAGGGCGGCTTATTCTTTACCTTTTTCCAATCTATATTTTAAAAACAATTTCTTTATCTAGAAGCTTTAGTAATTTTTTATCAAGTGTCCAAATCTTCGATTTTGTACGTTTTGCTAGAACAAGTATTACAGAATCAATCAGACCTACCCCTCTTGAAATTAAATTGTTTCTTCCTGAATATTCTCCAGCCTCTATCCAAACAGTAGTTTCGTCCGTCTTCGGTAAATTTTCCCAATATTCCTTTACTATTTTAATCTCATTCTCATTAGCGCATCCTTGCAGTAATTCACCAAATACACACTCAATTCCGAGTATCTCTCTATTATTCAATCTATCTTCGAAAAAGGAAAAAATTGGTTCATTATTCTTTAAAAATTCAATCCAGACCGAGGTATCGGCTATTACCATTTAGTCAATTCCCTATTAATTGACCTGACCTTATCAGCAGAAAAATCTTTTTTGAATTTAAGAGGTTCTTTTTTCATTTTTTTATTTAATTCCTTAATTTTCTGTAGTGCAATCCAGTCCATCAAGGCAATGATCAGAGATTCTGTTATATTTTTACCTTTTGAATAATGTTTTACCTTATTAATCAAATCATCTGGTAAAATCGCAGTTACTTTCATACGAACTATTATACGATATGTGTTCGTATTATCAACAAACTTACTTGTTCTGAAGTTAGCTAAACTTCTTTAATGCAGACAGCGTTCTCCTCACAGTAATTTCAGTATAATCTGGTTGCTAATCAAAGCTCCTCTTCCCAGGGGATTTTTCCAAACTCATCAATGTAGCGAACGTGGAGGTTTGAACCTTCTAGATTAAGAAGGGCAAAACCAAACATTCCCCACCCAGGTCTTTGCGGGTGCTCTCGTTCATCTACCCATTCTATGGGGATGTCCGTTTGACGTTCTGCATGTGCTTTGTAAGGGACTCCACCATGTCCTAGGCAGCGCGCCTTAATATTCTTATGAGGTTTATAGACAATACATCTATGCTCATGTCCCCAGAACCAGGCATAGATTTTTCCTTCATCTAAGAGTTCGTCGAGCCAGGCTTCAAGATTCTCTCCCTGGCTTTCAAAAGCTGAAAAAAGTTGGTGATGTGAAAGCAATATGGTTTTTCCAGTATAATTTTTCAACTTGTGAAGTAACCACTCAAACTGCTCACGATTGAGGTTATGGTCTACGTATCCAGTGTCAAGCCCTATTAATTGCCAGTTATTGTTCCTGAGGCAAAAATAGCTTGCAGGCTGCTTAAACTTTTTAAGGGTGACCTTAAAGTAACCGTGGCCGCCGCTATACATTTCGTGGTTTGAATTAAGCGCCCATGAGTGCCCTACGTTTTTAGGCCAGTGTGCTAAAAATCGCTCGGCGATTTCTTCCTCGGTGCCGGAATAGTAAACGTCTCCAAGGTGAATCGCATGCTTGGCATTTTGTTTTTCAATCTCTTTGGCTACAGCCAGTGCCCTTTGGATTCCGGTGCCCCAGTCGCCGACAAGGGCAATAGAACAAGAATCCTCCAGTGGAAACATAAAGTCTGTGATTTTTTTATGAGACTTAAAACGAGCAACCCCTCTTCCTAACTGCACCCTTAGTTTTTCCCAGACAACACTTATCCAGCCTGGATCAGTTGGTTCAAATGATCCTACTGGTGCACGTGTCGTGCGGAGACGTAATCTGCGTTTAGTTTGGAGCTCAGTTAGGTAGGAATCAAGTGTGGATTGGAATAATGAAAGGGTGCGGTCTCTAGGCAGAAACGGTTCTTCATCAGGGGTTATTACTTCCCGGCGTCGTCTAGTTACTGCTAGGTTCTCAGTCTCAAACCATCTTAAAGCGCGCTCCATCTTTGCAACTAACTGATCACGTTCATGTGAGTGACGCCTACGCTGCTTTTCGGTTTGAGAGCGGCGAAGGCTCCTGCGGACAGAAGGAGGTTCTTGCTGTATAACCTTCAAAGTATCCTTAAATGCCTTTAATACAAAATCTCTTTCTAAAACCTTATCGTGCATTATTAATCCCCTTGGTATGTAAGCTTTTATCGCATGATTTACATCCTTATTTGATATCTAACTTATACTTATCACTAATCACAACCCCTTGTCAACAACATTCTCTCCGCAACTTGCTATTATGGTAAAGTTCTAGCGAACATATCTGCTTTATATCTGTTTACAACTAAGTAGCGATAGGTCAAAATATACTAAGATATGAAATTAAAAGTAGGGATTTTAGGAGCAACTGGTTATACAGGGGTTGAGTTAATTAGGTATCTCGTTAA
>JAHFBK010000198.1 GCA_023250035.1 Candidatus Dadabacteria bacterium | reverse complement strand
TACATCCATACCCGAAACTGTAGTAAATTTAACCTCCCTTTTTGGGATGTTATTATATTCGTTCTCCCAGATTTCTGTCTCTTCTTTGATCTTTTCGAGTTCTTTTCCGTCGAACGACATTGTTCCCTCTTAATTCTAACTGTAGGGGGCGGGCTTCGTCGTGAGCTCAGCCGAACGGTCTTGCACCCGCCCTATCTTTTGGGCAACCGCAAGGGTTGCCCCTACAAATTATGAATATTCTTTCAATACCTGATTTGCAATCACAATTCTTTGAATCTCAGATGTTCCTTCATAAATCTCCGTGATCTTCGCATCTCTAAAATGTCTCTCAGCAGGATAATCCGTCGTGTAGCCATATCCCCCATGAATCTGAATCGCCTTTGTAGTAACCCACATCGCTGTTTCAGATGCAAAGAGCTTTGCCATCGCTGCCTGCTTCGTAAACTTCATTTTTCTATCCTTCATCCTTGCAGCCTGCCAAACGAGAAGCCTTGACGCTTCTATCCTCGTTGCCATGTCCGCTAGCATGAACTGAATACCCTGAAAATTATATATAGGCTGACTAAACGCCTCCCTTTCTTTCGAATATGAAACTGCTTCATCAAGCGCGGCCTGAGCAATGCCAACAGCCTGAGAACCTATTCCTATCCTTCCCCCATCGAGTGTCTGCATAGCAATTTTAAAGCCCAATCCTTCCTCACCCAGTCTATTTTCTATTGGGACTCGACAACCATCAAAAATAAGTTGAGATGTACTCGATGCCCTTATTCCTAACTTGTGCTCAACCTTTCCAACGATAATACCAGGGGTTTCTTTATCAACTATAAATGCTGTGACCGCATGATGTCTTTTAGATAGATCCGTAGATGTAAAAAGGATTATAACATCCGCTTCAGGGCCGTTTGTCACCCAGTTTTTTGTACCGTTGACAATGTAATATTCTCTATTCTTGACAGCGGTTGTTTTAATACTACCCGCATCAGAACCTGCAGCAGGCTCGCTCAAAGAAAAGCATCCGAGCTTTTCTCCTTTTGCAAGGGGGAGAAGATATTTCTTCTTTTGCTCTTCTGTTCCAAAACGGTATATTGGATCTGCGACAAGGGAATTATTTACAGACATAACTACACCTGTTGACGCACAGGCCTTACAAATTTCCTCCAGAGCTAATACATAACTAAGGGTATCCATGCCTCCTCCCCCGTATTCCTCAGGGATGAAAATTCCCATAAACCCAAGTTCTGCCATCTTCTTAACAAGATCAGCGGGGAATCTTCCTTCTCTATCAAGCTCTGAAGCTAGAGGTTTAATCTCGTTCTCCGCAAAATCCCTGGCAACATCTTGAATCATCTGCTGCTCGTCTGTAAGCTCGATTATGCTCATAATTATCCCCGAGGAATAATAGTTAACAGTATGACTTCCTGTAATTGTCATTGCGAGCCAAAGCCCTGAGCGTTAGCGAAGGGGCGACGAAGCAATCCATTGAGATTCCTCGCTGCACTCGGAATGACACTTCGTGTCAGATTGCTTCGGTCGTTTTACTCCCTCGCAATGACAGTTGAGAAGTCTTCCCTATTTATAATCCTTCAAATCCACAACCATAAGCTTCAACTCCGTCATCTCTTCTATTGCGTATCGAACCCCTTCTCTTCCGACACCAGAATCTTTAACGCCTCCATAGGGCATATTCTCTACCCTAAAGCTTGGATAATCATTCACAATGACGCCACCAACCTCTAGGGCCTTGTAAGCTTCGAATGCCTTTTTAATGTCCTTAGTAAATATCCCAGCCTGAAGACCATACCTAGTATTATTCACCCACTTAAGAACCTCATCAAATTCCTTATACCTTTCGATATGCACAACAGGACCAAATACCTCATCGCAACTCACATTACAGGTTGGCGGGACATTAGTTAATACTGTAGGCTCAATCAAACAACCATCTCTATGTCCACCTGTAAGAAGCTTTGCGCCCCTATTCACAGCCTCGTCAACCCAGTTCATAATCCTATCTGCTGAAACTGTATCAATAACAGGCCCTACATCAGTATCCTCAAGCATTGGGTCTCCAAGCTTTAAAGCCTTAGTCCTTGCAACAAACATATCCATGAATTTATCGAAGATCTTATCGTGTATGTACATCCTCTGGACTGAAATGCAACTCTGCCCTGCCTGATAAAACGCCCCCCAGCAGTTTCTGTTAACAGCGAATTCCAAATCAGGCGGGTCATCATCCACGATGCTTGCCGCATTACCTCCCAGTTCAAGTGTAACCTTCTTCTTAGGGAATTTCTTCATTAGCTCCCATCCAATCTCGTCGCTGCCCGTGAATGAAACCTTTCTTATACGCTCATCTTCCATCACGGGTTCAATCTGAGCGCCTGGAAGAGGAATAATATTAAGCCCGCCAGGAATTAAACCAGCCTCCATCACAACCTCTCCAAGTATAAGAGCGGAAAGGGGGGTCTGTGATGCTGGTTTTAGAATCATCACGTTCCCAGAAGCAATTGCAGGAGCAACCTTATGTGCAACCAGGTTAAGTGGAAAATTAAATGGAGAGATACCCATTACGATACCTAACGGGAACCTTTTCACTATTCCAAACCTTTCCTCGTTCCCTGGCACAATGTCAATTGGAATAAGCTCGCCTCCGGCAAATTTGTTTGCCTCCTCCGCCGCAACCTTAAAGGTTGTCATGGCACGGCTTACTTCCACTCTTGCTGTCTTTATTGGTTTTCCACCCTCTTCCGCAAGTGTTTTCGCAAACTCCTCTTTTCTTTTCTCAATTCCGGCTACAACTCTCATGAGTATATCGCTTCTTTCGTAACTGGGAGAGTTTCTAAACTTCTCAAAGGCCTTCTCTGCAGCGTCAATTGCCCCCTTTGCCTCTTCTAAAGAAGGTATATTTATTACACCGACGACTTCATTATTATAAGGGCTTCTTATCTCTCTTTTTTTTGCATTTTTAATCCATTTGCCATTAACTAAAAACCCATATTCCTTAGACATGATACCCTGCCCCCTTATATTTAAATTTCTCAATATCCGATAAATCGATCCCTTCCTTATAAAATCGGATATTTTGAGAGGCTATAACACAAGCCCTGATAAATTATTAAACAAAAGATTAGTGGTTAAGTCAAGTTGAGTGGAAATGTTCTAAAAGTTTTTAAATCCAGAAAAATTAAATATCTAAGAATCATAACTTATCCCACCAGCAAGACTGGTGGTCTACTTATTGCAATTGGTTGACGATAGACAAGACATTCCCTTCGTCAAGCCCAGGACAAGCTTGTCTTGTCATGTGGGTTGGAAAACCTCATACACAATTACACGATAGACAGGACATTCCTGTCCTGCATTGCCATAAGAGAGACTAAACCAATAAAATAATGTAGGGTCTGATCCCCGAATCAGTCCGAATATTTATTGCCCGTTCGGGGAACGAGCACTACACAATCTAAAACGGGGTTATAAGACCTCATACACAATTACACGATAGACAGGACATTCC
>JAHFBK010000084.1 GCA_023250035.1 Candidatus Dadabacteria bacterium | reverse complement strand
GCCCGCAATGCTCAGGGCATATAGTTGCGCTCTTAACCTTAGGATTTTCGAGCCCTCTTTGGTCTCCATACCACATCCTTTCTGCTTTATAATAAAGATCTACATCAGAAAAGAATACATCTTCTATTACCCCATGCTCTGGGCATTCTTTTGTCATTAATACCTTACCATCCTTCTCGTAAAGAAGAGCAGGAATGATCTTTCTACAGTCGGGACAAAGAGAATCTATAGTCTTGGGCAACCCAGTTTTAATCGGATCTATCTGGTATCCGAAATAAGTAGTCTTGGGTTGTACCTTCATCCAGTCATACCCTTGTTTTTTCTCCTCTACGTTTGATTCATTTACTAATCCCATCATACACCTCCTTTGGGTTTATTGATCATAATATATTGCAATGAACATGCCATCTTTCCATTAGGTAAGGTTTTTCCAAATTTACTAGTGATTATAATTGGTTACAAAATCATTAACGCACATATGTGTACACTGAAAAGGGTTAATCAAACTAATAAACAAAAATCCATTCATAAGATAATAATTTATTATGGTTTTTTAGATACTTCTGGATCATAAAATGACAAAATAATATTATTCACTAAACACGCTTGCACATAAATGTGCATATTCTACATAAAGCTAAATGGGTCAACATCAACTGATATATTGACTCTCCCGATTTGTTTAGAATGGGAAAGTAAATTTATAAGCTGTTTTGAAAATTTATGAAGCATATTTAGGTTCGAGGACTTGATCAGCATCTGCCACCGGAATCGATTTCTTACCTTATAAATAGGCGAAGTAGACGGTCCGAAAATTTTTACGATACTAATTGGAAATTTTGGTAATAACCTCTTAGCAGTCTCTCTCGCATCCTTTGCTGCCTTAGCAGTCTCAGATTCATCTTTGCCCTCAAATCTGAAGTTTATAAGTTTTGAAAATGGTGGATACCCAAGCTCATCACGAAGTTGCAACTCCTCCCCTAAAAAGCTGATACTATCCTGTTCTAACGCAAATCTTATACTTGGATGCTCAGGGTTATATGTTTGTACAATTACCTTTCCTATGTGGTCGCCCCTACCCGCCCTTCCTGCAACCTGAGTTACTAACTGAAACGTTCTCTCTCCCGCTCGAAAATCTGGAATTCCAAGGGCCAAATCAGCTAGGATTACACCCACTAGGGTGACGCCGGGAAGGTCATGCCCCTTTGCAACCATTTGAGTACCAATTAAAATGTCAATTTCGCCTTTCTCTAGTCTACTGTAAAGATTAATGAGCTTAATTTTCCCTCCAATAGCATCCCTATCCATCCTTGCAACTCTAGCCGAAGGTAAAATCCTCTTGATATACTCTTCTATCCTCTGTGTCCCCATACCAAGCCTTTTTAAAGTTCCACCGCAGTTACTACAGCTCTTTAAAAACTCCTCCGATAGCCCACAGTAATGGCACATCAGGGAATCTTCTTTAATATGATATGTAAGGGATATGCTACAGTTTGGACAGGTCATCCTATTTCCACAATTTGGACAAACTATTAATGTTGAAAATCCACGTCTATTTAGGAAAAGAATGGTTTGCATACCTCTCTCGTAATTCTCTAAAATTGCCTCCTTGAGCCTTTTAGAAAATATCTCTCCGCCTTCTCCTCTCATATCTACTGCCTCAACCTCTGGAAGCATGCGGTTTTCAACCCTTAAGGGAAGAGAAAGATAGCTGAATTTCTCTTTAAGCACATTGGCATAAGATTCGACTGAAGGAGTGGCAGAGCCAAGCAATACTATCCCGTTTACCTTTTTCCCTAAAACCAGCGCTAAATCCCTAGCGTTGTAACGCGGGGATTCGTCCTGTTTATAGGATTGCTCGTGTTCTTCATCTACAACCACTACTCCCAAGTTTCTAAATGGAGCGAATATCGCAGACCTTGCACCTATAATTATTTTTACATCCCCTCGTCTTGCCATCCGCCACGCATCAAACCTCTCACCATCACCGAGTGCACTATGGATTACAGCAACCTTTCTACCAAACCTTCCCCGAAACCTTTTCACAAGCTGAGGCGTAAGTGAAATCTCAGGAACAAGGACTATGGCTTCTTTCCCGTTTTTAATAACCCCTTCAATTACTCGTAGATATACCTCGGTCTTACCGCTTCCTGTAACACCATGGAGAAGGAACGGTGAAAATTTTCCTCTTTCTATAGCCTCTTTTATACTCTGGAATGCCCTTTCTTGATCAGGTGTTAAAACAGGTGGTTTCTCATCTTGAAAAGGTATTTCAGAAAAAGGATCTCTTGTAACCTCTTCGTTCTCTACATTTATATAACCTTTATTCTCCAACCACCGAATGTGACGGCTTACGTCTCCAAATATCTCCCTTATATTCGTGTAGGGAACTCTACGGTGCGTAAGTACATAATCCAGAATTTGCGCTCTGACAGAACTGTTTCGTTTTCCTTCATCTCTCAACTTCGCACTTTCTAGTGCAACGATTACCTTTTCATGCTTAACTTTGGGATGTGAGTAAAGCTCATAGCTATAATCAACTAGCCTTCTTCGCTTTAGAAAGTTTAGAATTTCGTAAGTTGCACCTTCCACAAGGTTAAAGAGCTTTCTAACTGTAAGTTCTCCGGAAATAGATAACGTTTTAAGAAATAATTTCTCATGCTCGTTTAATTTACCTTTGGTGAGTACATCAGCTCCTTTTTCAGTAATCTTGAGAACCTTTTTGAGACTTACCCCTAATCCCCCCGGATGAGCAGCTTTAAGAACAATTCCGAGCGAGGTTAAGTAATAATTCGAAACCCACCTTAAAAAATCAAGCCTCCTTTCATCAAAAAGCGGCTCTTCATCCACAATGTCTATAATTTCCCTGAGCGCTAATCCTTCGGGTGGCTTTCCGAATCCAACAATGAATCCAAGAGCCTTTCTATTTTTAAATGGAACCAAAACACGCTTACCGATTTGAATTCCGTCTTGAAAATGTGAAGGTACTGAATAATAAAATGTTTCACCCTGTAGTGAGCCAGGTCGAACTAGAGGTATCGGAACTGCAACTTCGATAGCTTCTTTCATGTTTATTTGGAGATTCTAAACAGTTTAGGAAGGAGGTTCAATAGTGGTGGGTTAAGTTAGTCAGTTTTGAGACCAATTAAAGGAGAAAACATTTAAAGTGTAGAAAAACTAACCTAATGTAAACAACTAGGTAAAGTAAGTCTCTAGCCCGTGCAACCTCATGTCCCGAACTTGGTCAAGGAGTATTTTCATGCTCTCTTGAGCCAATTGAACCGTGGGAAAAAAGCGCCTCTCTCCATTCAATCGTCGCCACACAAACTCGCCAGTGATATTACGATCGAAGTCGTATTTCATCTCTTTCAGTAATTTCGCTTCTCTAGATGGAATCCTAACAACTCTACCAGAGAGAGGGAGAAAAAAATCTTTCCAAAGCTGGATAGAGAGGCACGAATCTCGCAATGTGTTTGCATATCGCAACGACCAAGACACAAGCAAACTAAATCCTTGGGTAGACAGTACAAAACCTGCCACGTTTCGTTCTTTTTTAAAAGCGAGTTCTTTGCTGCTAGCCGAGAGCTCATCAGAAAGCCTTTCTAGTTCATCAAACAATACGGTGACTTCGATGTTTGCTGCCCGGACACCTTGATCAGAGTGCAAAAAGTTCTTACGAGCTTCTTCTACAACAATCTCACGCTCGATACGCTGAGCCCTCTCCAGTATTGTTTCCTCATGAGGATTCCCTCCAGCCTGCTGGACCCTAGCCTCAATGACGCTTGCCGCTCCTTCAACACCCCAACGGTCGAGACCTACCCAAATCTGCGGTTTTGGCAGCCACTTAGGAGCACTAGGAGGAGTGTCTAGTGGGATGAAAACCACAAAATCGTATCCCTTTTCATAAGCCCGGTTTCGAATTGCTGTTTCTTCGATTCGAGTCCAGGGAGTTTTGCCCCAGTTCTCTCTATAAAGAACCACGACGATCCGGGCTTCCGCACCGAAAACTTGGTTAAAAGTTTCTTCGCCGTCCGTGCCAGCTATCTTCTCTTGTTGCCGAGAGTAGATGAAGGTCTTGAATCGGTCTTGGATAAGATCATTGATCCGAAATGCAAGTTCCTCGTCTTCTTTCAGGAAGGAAAAGGCAACTTCATATTCGTATGCGTCATTATCCATTAAATCTTATAGAGGCTGATATTAAACATTTATTAACCTTACCTAGCTACCGATTGCGAACCAGTCTCACGCAAGCCTTAGAATAGTCGGTGTCAGTCGTTTAACCATACCCAATTATCTAACCTAGGCGACGGCTTTATACCTCAGATGAAACCTCATATTTCACAGGCAAAAGCCTCTCCAAGTTAAGATGCTTAGAGGCATCAAGAATCTCTATACCCACTATTCTGTCATCTTCCCCAATGTCTAGCACGACATCATCTGAGACTCGTTTGTTAACTACTTGCTGCTTTCGGTCATCCAGACGAAGGTAAAGCAAGTCTGTTTTGACATTATACAGAATTTGCATTTTCTTCCTCCCATTTTCCGTAAAAGACATATGCCGTTACAATTATGATAACATCACTTTCGATAGTGTAGAATACTTCCATCCTCTTTTGTTCATAAAATTTACCGCGTCGCTCCCCGTTGAAATCATAGACTTTAGCTCTCCCCATACGACCATACTTCCCTGGAATTGTGAATCCAGTCTTGATTACATCTTTAATTTCCTCTTCGTTCGTGCCTCTTTCCCCAGCACGTTCTAGAGTGTGTGGGTCGATTCGGATTTCCATTCCTTATTTCCTTCAAATTTCATCTGCGATAGTTAGATATAGCGGCTAACAATTAATAACTTAGTGTTTGACAGAGTATTTGAGATTCAAAATTTACCATCCTACTTCTGTGGCTCGATAATCACTTTTATTGAGTCTTTTGCTTCGGCGACTAATTGGAATCCTCGGCCCGTTTCAGACAGAGGAAGCCGGTGTGTAATCATATCTTTTACATTTACACGTCGTGATCGAATAAGCTCTATAGCTATAGCAAGGTCTGAAGTGCTAGCAGCATAGGAACTGGTCATGGTGATCCCAGCCCACCATATTTCGTTAAACGGCATTACGATCTTTATACCCGGATCAGTCGGGGCAAAGAAAAGGATGCTTCCACCCCGTTCTACTAAATTGAAGGATTGCTCGATAGCCCGTGGCGAGCCAGTACACACAATCACAAGGTCGGCAAGCCGATCATCGTTAACCTCACGCAGTCGTCTAGGCACGTCTTCATTAGCATGTATAACAGCATCGGCCCCCAAACGGAGAGCTGCCTTTAACCTATAATCATTTATATCCGTAGCAATGATACGCCCTGCGCCTTGAGCGCAGGCAAGTTGAATATGGAGTAATCCAGTTATCCCACTACCGACAATTAGCACGCTGTTTCCTGTCTGAAATCGTGCCAGTCTCTGTCCGCGTATACAACAACCAAGGGGTTCGATAAATGAACCTTCTTCAAGTGAGACTTCATCAGGAATTAGAAATACTCCGCGATCAACATTTATAGCAGGCACACGTATATATTCGGCAAATCCTCCAGGGTCGAAATGGGTACCTCGAAGCGTATCGCATGCAGAGTGATTACCTCTGAGGCAATGGTAGCAGGTATTGCACGGAACATGATGAGTAGCAAAAACACGATCTCCTTTTTTAAAATTTTTAACACCCTCGCCTACCTCAGCGACTTCCCCCGCAATTTCATGCCCTAGCACTAGCGGTGCTTTAGGAACACGATACCATTCCATTACATCGCTTCCACAAACACCACTTGCTCGAACACGTACAAGAATTTCACCTGATCCGATTTGAGGAGTCGGCATTTCCTCAAGCCGCACATCCCGGTTGTTATAATACATAGCTACACGCATATAGTTTCCTTAGTTATAAGATGACCTAAAAGAAAATTGTCATTGCGAGCGACTGAAAGGAGCGAAGCAATCTCAAGTAGTAGGTAAGGGATTGCTTCACTTCGTTCGCAATGACAGAATGAATGAAAGTATCGCTTCGTCTCCTTCAACTTCGCTCAGGGTTCCTCGCAATGACATTCCTATTGGTAGCACTTAAAGTTAAGAAAGAAACGGCAGACATTTTTTTACAACTATCTAGACACTTACTATCTTTTTACCCTCTGCGTCCTTAAGCGACCTAAATAGATCATGCGCCTGTTTTGGTGTGTAATTCTCATGGACAACAGCACGTATCGCCCTAATCATTGCCACAGGATAATCCGACTGCCATATGTTTCTACCCATATCCACTCCAACAGCTCCCTGCTGGACTGCATTATAGGACATCTCCAGAGCATCTAGTTCTGTAGCGAGCTTTGGCCCACCTGCAATCACGATTGGGACTGGGCAGCTTTCAGTCACCTTCTCAAAATCCTCGCAGTAATAGGTCTTAACTATGTGCGCACCGAGTTCAGCACATATGCGACAACAGAGAGACAAAAAGCGCGCGTCCCGCTTTTCAAGCTCCCTGCCAACAGCAGTTATTGCTAAAACAGGGATACCATATTCTTCACCTTGATTAACAAGCTCTGCAAGGCTAAGAAGAGTCTTGCGCTCGTGTTCGGTTCCTACAAATACTGATAACCCAATACCTGCAACGTTTAATCGAATGGCATCCTTCATAGAGGTAGTTATTCCTTCGTCAGCAAGAGATGGTCCAATTATACTCACGCCACCAGAGACCCTTAGCACAACATTTGTTCCGCTATTCGGATCAACTGAGGTTCGTAGGACTCCGCGCGTAAGCATTAAAGAATCAGCATAGGGAGTAAGTGGTTCAATTGTTCTACGAGGAACCTCCAATCTCGTTGTAGGCCCCAAAAAATAGCCGTGATCCACTGCTAGCATAACGGCGCGTCCCGTTTCAGGCCTTATGATTCTAGCCATACGATTTTTCATTCCCCAGTCCATGTGAATGACACCTCGCTTTATTAATTTTTAGAGAAACTTTAAAGTAATGTAGAAAAAAAGTCAACTTGAAAGCGATGTGAGATACGCATTATAAGCAGCTTTCCTTCGACAGACTCAGGACAGGCTTGCTGAGCCCTTACCCTTAGAAGGAAACAAATAGAGAAAGATTCTTTTATACCAAAGAACAGATCAAAGTAGTAACTATTCTCCTGTTTATAAAGTAACAACGATTAATAGAGGTATAATTTTAGCTGATATTTTACTAGCAATTGCGATTATAAAAAATATTGTAGGTTAATTACTCAATGATTACAATAAAATACAATTTAATATTATTTCGCACTTGCGAAATTTTCTCTTGACAAGTGTTTAGACCTGTATTATATTGTAGTTAAGACAAATTAAACAGGAGGGCATGAAAATGGCCGCAACAAAAGAAACACAAAAAGTAAAGGACTTCACTGAGACTGTAAAAGGAATGACAGGACTAGTGAAAGAAAATTATATAAATGGTGTAGAGTTCGCTCTATCACTTTGGGAAGAGAATCTAAAGGTTTTCAACGCTCAGGTTGATCAGTTGCTTAATCTACAGCAGGAATACATCCAGTCTGGAAGAGAATTCTATGATAAGTTTCCACGGGAAGCTGCAACGCTTTGGGATGGAAACCCAAAGGCTATAAATGGTCAGGTTGATCGTCTTGTAGCTTTTCAGAAAGACTATGTTGACTCGGTTAGAAAAGTTTCAGATAAGTTTACAAAAGAAGCTCTTAATCTCGGGCATAAGAATGTAGAAAAGGCTTTTTCTCTTATCGACGATTATATAGGCTTGTTCAGAGTTTAACTTGACTGAGTGCGCAGTTGTGTCAGAGACTCAACTGCGCTAACAAATATTTAGATTATTTTGACATTTATCAACAGGGATGTGTGACAGAAATAGTTGAATTGATATTGAGCTATAGGTCACAGGAGATGAGTTACTTTTATGCAAGAGAAGATTAAGGGGCATAGCCTCAAAGAATCAATTGCAATGGCATTTAACATTGGTGTGTGGATGAAACAGCAAAAAGGGCATACCGGTAATGTTTCAGAAGCAGCTAATGAACTCAGGGACATGATTTACTGGAATATGTTTAAGCAGTATGGTGAGGCATATCCAAGTGATCTACTAAATGCAAACGTGGAGTATTTCCTAGAGATTGCCCTTTTAGGATATATACTTCCAGGAGTTTGTCTTCCTGATGAAGAATTAAAGAGCAGACTACTTGCTCTGATAGAAGCTAGGGCTAAGGGAGAGGCTCCACAACATCCATTTCAACAGCATTCTACCACAACTACATTTCATTTTTAATTCTTTAAATTACTCGTAACTATGTTCAGTCTCTAAACTATATCAAAAATTCACTAAGGTTTCTTCAAATAATTTAGGAGGTGAGATAATAGAGGTGTGCTTTTTGCCCTTTAATCTCTGGCTTATCTTAAGTGGCATGATGAAAACCCAATTTAAAACTAAATTAAGGGATATGATGTATTTGTTCAAGACTTTCAGAAAAATCGAAAATACAAAAGGGGCATGACAACTTATGAAATTTAATTTAAAACATCAAAATAAAAGGAGAGCTATGATGAATAAAGATAGATATGAACTCGGAATAGAAAAGTTTAAAGAAATTAAAGGCGACAAAGGAGAACAGATCGTTGAGCGGCTAAAAGAGCTTGATCCCGACCTAGCTCGCTATATACTCGAATTCCCATTTGGAGATATTTACAACCGCCCGGGATTAGATTTGAAATCAAGGGAGATTGCTACCCTTGCTGCACTCGTGGCGTTAGGTAATGCCATTCCACAATTGAAGGTGCATATTCATGGGGCACTTAACGTCGGGTTATCACGCCAAGAGATTATCGAAATAATAATTCAAATGGCAGTTTATGCAGGTTTTCCTGCAGCTCTTAACGCTATGTATGCGGCAAAAGAAGTTTTTATGGAATTAGATGAAAAAACAAAGAAGGAAGAAAACGGGAAACTTAAAGATTTTAAACCAGATAAATTACCGTCCCGTTTAATTAAACAAAATGAAAAATCATAAGTCTGGCAAGGTAGAAGTAAACGATATCAAGATCTATTATGAAATTCATGGAGAAGGCGAGCCCCTTCTTCTAATAGAGGGGCTCGGCTACTCAAGTTGGATGTGGTTTAGCCAGATTCCTGCTTTTTCCAGAGAATATAAAGTTATTGTTTTTGACAACCGTGGGGTTGGAAATACTGATAAACCAGATAGCGAGTACACAATAGAGACAATGGCAGATGATGCAGCAGGTCTTCTCAAAGCCCTTGGGCTAGATTCCGCCCATGTTCTTGGGGTCTCTATGGGTGGCTTTATTGCCCAAGAGTTGGCTCTAAAGTATCCGGATATGGTAAGGAGTCTTGTTTTAGTTTCAACGAGCTTTGGAGGAGTAGGTAGTATGCCTAGGGGTTCCAACCTCTGGAACACTTTTATAAAATTATGGGGATTAATGCCTGATGTGCTCGA
Organism: Candidatus Dadabacteria bacterium; assembly: GCA_023250035.1. Taxonomy (GTDB): domain Bacteria; phylum Desulfobacterota_D; class UBA1144; order Nemesobacterales; family CSP1-2; genus CSP1-2. Next base: position 849 of record JAHFBK010000084.1, on the reverse strand, counting down.
ATTTAGTAATTAAGGCAGTGTCCCCTTGCCTTTGATTAACTCCCTTGGCTTAACGCCTAAAGAAAAGATCCGTTACGGGCTTTCTTTAGCTTTTACACCAGAATACTTTAAAAACCATGCTGAGGAAATTGACCGAATTGTGGACTGGAGGCTTTCTAATCCACAACCCCCCTATGCCTGGAAACGCCAATTTATGGCTGGGATAAACTTTGATGCAACCGATAGAGTATCTCAAATAAAAGCCCCGACTCTTGTGGTAACTGGGTCTGAGGATAGAGTCACCCCACCTGAAAGATCAAAGCGCCTCGCAGAAGAGATTCCGAATTCACGGCTTATTATCCTTGAAGGTACAGGGCATCTCCTCTCTATCGAGCAGGCTGAGGAGTTTAATGAAATTGTGCTTAGTTTTTTACAGGAAGCAAGTAAGGAGAAAGAGCTTAAAGTATGAGAAAGAAAGGAAAAAATTGTGGAGAAGAATTCTTTCATTCATACATAGTAGCCAGACTTACATATAGATATCGTCCAGTCCCTTCTTTGAAATATGCCTAAAAATTGATTGTTAATGCTTAAGCCTTAAGCATATATTTGAGGTATAAGATTTTGCATTGGCTAAGAAAATTAAAATTGTATTAAATAATGAACACCAGGGTAGCACACCAGTCATGCTAGTGTGCTAGAGGGAACGAGCAAGACTTCGCCCCGCGAGATCAGGCCAAAGGGACTCGTTGCCTACCCAGTAGGGGCAGACCCACCTGTCTGCCCTGATAATGGGTGAACACGGCTCGACTGAGCTCGCTGCAGCCAGGTTCACCTCTACAAATTTAATAACGAATCATGCGCCACCTTAAA
>JAHFBK010000197.1 GCA_023250035.1 Candidatus Dadabacteria bacterium | reverse complement strand
TCAGATTGTGGAATATGTATTACAATGATCTTGAACACTGCGGATTGCATGGCAAGACGCCGAATGAATTTCTTGCCGATTATCAATTAATCAATCCGCCAAATGTGCTTGCCTAAAACATTTTGTTTCAGTTATGTTTTAAGTAGCAGAGTTTTCAATCCATAGATTCATGAATAGCGTGTGAATTATAAGTTACTTGTTGTAGGCCGTGTTAAGGTTTTTATAAATTTAATTTACACTGTATTCAGTATATACACACACCTGGAATGAAAATTTATAGTTACTAGCGAAGTTAACTTGAAATAAAGGTCAAAATGAGCAGCAACAAGTTCGATGTCATCATAGTTGGGGCTGGTCCTTCGGGTTCGATGACCGGTTACTATCTCGCAAAGGCTGGGGTAAGGGTAGCTATATTTGATAAGATGAAGTTTCCTCGTGAAAAGGCATGCGGCGGAGGCCTTCAGGTAAAGGCAGCAAAACGAATACCATTTGATTTGACATCGGTTCTCCGTGGAACATTACAAGGGATTACTTTTAGTTTTAGGTTTGATGATAGGTATTCGAAAAAATATCACCTTCCACTCGTCTATAGTGTGCTTCGGATCGAGTTTGATAATCTTCTCTTAGAATCAGCTAAAGATCTAGGCGCTACGGTTTACGATAGAACAAATGTTATATCAGTAGAAAGTTTGAAGCCTGATTTGGTTTCAGTTCAAACCGACGTTGGAGATTTTTTATGCAACGTTCTTGTTGGAGCTGATGGAGCAAACAGTATAACGAGAAAAAGTGTTAATGCACTTAACGACTACTTCTGGCAAGTCGGTTTGTATGGGGAGGTTCCGGAAGAGTATTTGAACAAGAACGTAATTGATTATGAACAAATGAGGGTTGACTGGGGTACACTTCCGAGCGGTTACGGCTGGATATTTCCTAAGAATGGTTATTGCAACATCGGTGTTGGAAGCCCGGCCATTATAGGCAATCGCCTTAGGTCATATCTTAAAGATTTTATAGAAAACGAAAACGTACTTAAAAATGGCGCATTCGACAAGTTGCGATTTTCGGGGCACAAGTTACCTACTTTCACCAATACTACCAAATTGCATAGGCAATCAATAATTCTAGTAGGAGACGCTGCAGGTCTTGTGGAGCCCTTAACGGGCGATGGTATATCTTACGCCCTACACAGCGCTGAGTTAGCTGCGGATTCTATATTAAGAAATCTTAATAATGGTAAATTTGACTTCAAAGAGTATGAAATTGGAGTCAAAAATGAAATCGTGACTGAATTAAACTATTCAAGAAAGCTCATGAGCCTTTTTATTACTTTCCCCAGACTAGCTCATGAAGTTTTGAAAAATAATGAAAGGGTTTGGGAATCGTTTTGTAAGATATTGAGAGGAGAGGAATCTTATAGCGTTTTTAGGCAAATGGGATTTGGACTATCAAGGTTTATTTGGTATCCCCTTAGCAAATTCATCTCTTTTTATGAACCTAGAAGACTTTTGGCGAACACATCCAAAGAAACAAACTTCTTGCGTTCTTTTAGAAAATTACTCATTCCTCTACTAAAAAGAATTTAGTAGGACACATTGAAATACTTGTCGTTTTATCAATCATATGTATAATCTTTTTCTTTATGATCGGGGCGTAGCGCAGGTGGTTAGCGCGCGGCGCTTGGGACGCCGAGGTCGGAGGTTCAAATCCTCTCGCCCCGACCATCTTTGATATTGCTAATATTAGCCACGAATTTACACAAATGAGCACGAATGAAAATAAGTTGGATGCTGGATGCAAGATGCAGGGTACAGAATACAAGTTGGATGTAACTTTCATGTATCATGTATCATGAATTATGCATCATTTTATTCGTGTAGATTCGTGTTCATCCGTGGCTACTTAGTCAGGTTAATGGATGCGCCCATAGCTCAGTAGGACAGAGCAACGGCCTTCTAAGCCGTGGGTCGGGGGTTCGAATCCCTCTGGGCGCGAGCTTCTATGGTGGGTGTAGCTCAGCTTGGTTAGAGCACTGGGTTGTGGCCCCAGAGGTCGCCGGTTCAAGTCCGGTCACCCACCCTCTGCTTTAATAAGTTGCGGATTTCGGAATGCAGATTTCGGATTTAACTTTAATCTGTATTTTTAGCCACTAAGGACATAGAGAAAAGACTTCATAAAAGATAAGATCTTATCTTTTCTCCTCTCTGTGTTCTCTGTGGCTGTAAAATTTAAGTTCTGTATTGTGCATTAAGCTTCAAATAGTCCATAGTAATATCGCTTGCAATTACGAAGGAACTCGACTTGCCGCTTTTGAGGTCTAATGTGATAGGGAAATTAGGTTGTTTAAGAATGTGGCTTACCTTACTCTCATCCATAACCTCAATACCGTTTCTTGCTACTTTATAATTCCCAAAATATAGGTCTACTTTTAAAGGGTCAAATTTAACCCCCGCTCTTCCTGCTGCCGCCAGCACACGCCCCCAGTTTGGATCTTCTCCATAAAGTGCAGTTTTCACAAGAAGAGATGAACCAAGGATGCGGGCGATTTTCTCAGCATCTTTTTTAGTTCTGGTTCCTTTTACTATTATTTTGACGACCTTTGTTCCTCCTTCCCCATCTCTTACAACCATCTCTGCAATCTCTGTGGTTAATTGAGTGAGAATCCTTTCAAACTTTCTAAAATTTTTACCTCCATCTTTTATGGGTTTGTTTTCTAAAACGCCGTTTGATAGCATAAGAACAGTGTCATTTGTAGAGGTATCGCCGTCAACTATGATTCTATTAAAAGAGTTATTCACTGCATTTTTTAGAGCCAATTTTTGAGCTCTCAGATCGAGATTAATATCGGTGAGAATAAAACAGAGCATCGTAGCCATCTGAGGAGCAATCATACCGGCTCCTTTTCCGATAGCAGAGATCGTTCCCAATTTCCCGTCGACTTTCATTTGTGCTGATGCAAACTTAGGGAATTTATCAGTGGTCATAATAGCTTCTGTTGTATCCAATAATCCGTCTTCGCTTAATTTAGAAACGAGTTCAGGTATAGCCTTTTTAATCTTTACCATTGGTAGTGGCACACCTATAACCCCAGTTGAGGAAGGTATGACAAGTGATTCATCTATTCCGAGTTTGTTGGCTACATATCTTGCAGTAGAGATTGCATCTTCTAATCCTCTTTTTCCAGTGCATGCGTTTGCATTCCCACTGTTTACTATAATTGCTTGACACTCCCCCCTTTTTACTCGTTCGATTCCTAAAATGACAGGGGCGGCCTTCACAACATTAGTTGTAAAAAAACCTGCTACCCTTGCAGGAACTGTTGAGAATATTAGGCCCAAGTCTTTTTTTCCGTTCCTTTTTATACCTGAAGAAATACCACATCCAAGAAATCCAGGAATCTTAATCATTCCTAAGCTCCTCTAAAAATTTTGATGACTTAATCTCTTTCCCTGTACGGTATTGAGTAAATTTTACTAAGAGTTTTATATATTCAAGAGGATCTTTTAACTCATGGTTAAGGA
>JAHFBK010000083.1 GCA_023250035.1 Candidatus Dadabacteria bacterium | reverse complement strand
AGAAGTAGTCTACAAATCCACACGCGGCCTTGAGGGCACGAATGGCAACTGAGTAGTCCCATTCTTCTTGATCGTTTGGGATCTTGAGGTGATGGGTTGCTCCGAAGTCGACCTCCTTTGCGTCAGGCGCGATGTCTTGCATCTGCATCGTGACGACCTTCGGATGGACGTAGTCATTCCTAATGTCTTGCAACTCCGCGGCTTCTTGGACTGGACGAGAACCTCTGTCAAAACGCTTGCCAGCCACCATGATTGCCACGTAGAGCTCAAACTTCGCGATTGGGTTCAGGCGCTCGACTTCTTCCTCTAGTCGCTTCGAGACCCGCATCGCGTCGAGACAGCAGTTCGCAGCGCATTCGAGCATGAGGCACGCGTGGATTACCGCTGCCCGCGCAAGCATCTCCTCCTTCTCGGTGGGCCCGTCAGGACTTGCCTTCTGTTCGTCGTCCGCAAGTTCAGCGAAACGAACGGCATCGAAAAGAAGGTCCAAGAAGCGTTTCCTCGAATAGAAATCGTCGCCTCCGTGACTTCCGAGCATGCGGGTTCTTCGAACCGTCATCGTAGTGTGTCTACCTATTGATTATACGGAATTCTTTCCGCATAATCACCCCAATATAGGGTGTTATACGGAAATCCTTGCACCTTTTTTTGGAGTTTACTTGAAGTTTTTTACTAATTCAATTGGTACGAGAAAAATTACGGGTGAGGCTATAAAGACATCGTTTTGCCCAAAGTCTTTCTACTTACTTGAATATTCATGTACCGCGTCCACCAGTGCAAGCACATGGTCAACGGGTGTGCCTGGTAGTATGCCGTGTCCGAGGTTAAAGATATGCCCAGGGCGTCCGTCCGCTTTTTCTAAAATCTTTCTTACACGGCGTTGAATTTTGGCAGGTTGCGCAAAGAGCGCAACAGGATCGAGGTTGCCCTGAACCGCCACGTTGTAACCTAATCGTGCCCATGCCTCCCGGAGGTCTACACGCCAGTCAAGTCCAATGACATCACCGCCAGCCTCTTTCATTAGTTCAAGTAATGCAGCAGTATCAGTGCCAAAGTGTATGACTGGTACATCTGGCTTAAGGCTGTGAATGAGCTGATGCATGTGTGGAAGCACAAACTCGCGGTAGTCATCGGGCGCAAGGCATCCTACCCAGCTATCGAATAGTTGCACTGCATCTGCGCCGGCAGCGATCTGTCGATTGAGATAAGAAGCCGTTGCATCAGCTAACCGTTCCATCAGGGCATGCCACGCACCCGCATCCTGGTACATTAGCCCCTTTGTATGTTCATAATTGCGCGAGCCGCCGCCTTCTATTGCATATGATGCAACTGTAAACGGTGCACCAGCAAAGCCGATGAGGGCTATCTCAGGATCGAGCGCACGGCGGGTGTTACTCACAGCATCATAAACAAATTGAAGCTCATCAGGTTCGAACTCTCTTAATGTGTCCAAAGGATTCAATGCGCGTAAAGGCTTCTTGATGAGGGGGCCTTCACCCTTTGAAAATTCTAGCTCAACACCCAAGGGTTCGAGAATCATGAGAATATCAGTGAATATAATTGCGGCGTCAACCGCCAGGCGGTCTACTGCCATTAGTGTTACCTCGGCGGCGAGCTCAGGAGTCTTACAGAGTTCTATAAATGGCACCCTAGCACGTAGTTCCCTATATTCACGCATATACCTTCCTGCCTGCCGCATTAACCAAATCGGGGTATAGTCAGTTGACTCACGGCGACAGGCCTTCATAAAAACGGATTGATGGGTTTTAGTTAATGGATGGCCTGTGGTGTCGGTAGCCCAAACCATGTTGACGCGCTTCCAAGCATTTGTGTCTATTCCGTTTGAATATGCAATCCGCTTCTTATGCATGAGTGAAGTTCCACGCCGTGCCATCTCACGCACTAGGTTGCCCATTTTTGGGCTGTTGGGTTCATAGTCCACTGCTAGCCCTACCTCAGTTAGTGCCTCTGTCGTAGTTGGTCCGATTGAGCCTACGGCGACCCGCTTAAAGCCTTCGTAAAGCTGATGTTTTAACCCCTCATCAGTTGCGACCTGGATGAGGTTGCGAACCTGATGTGCATTTGTAAAGAGGGCTATGTCTACGTCAGCGGAAGCGATGGCGTGGATAGAATTGCGAAGTGGTATCAAGTCTTCAGGCAGGGCCCAGCGGTAAATCGGAACTGCTGCAACACTTGCGCCACGTTCACGGAGGCCTGCAAGCAGGTCAGGATTTGAAATACCATATTCTTGCACAGCGATATTTCTGTCTTTCAGGGTGAGTGAACTATCTAGTGTTGAAAGAATGTCACGCCATGTATTTGGTTCAGGAATGAGGATGTCGGGTTTAAGTTCCATCTCACGAAGTGCAGCTACTGGCTTGGGACCGCGGGCGACAATGGTGACACGCTTTAAAGCTTCGACTAAGCGCTCGCGTGGATACTTTGTTGAAATGGCCTCGGCCAATGTGCGCGTCCCAACACCGGTAAGGAGAATTACAACATCGAAGTTGCCTGAGAATAATTGCTCTGCAAAAGAAAGCGCCTCGGTTGCCTCAGATAAGGGTACTTCCCGCATAGATGGTGCTACCAGTGGTACACCTCCATGATATAGAATGATCTTTTCTATTTCTTTTGCACGGCGACTCTCAAATGCGACTACACGTAGCCCATTGAAGCTTATGTTCATGAAAGATGTCCCTTTTTATACTTAACTATAGTTCTAATATGAAATTGAAAAATAATTACACTGTTATGCTCTTTGCATAATAATAATTATGCAAAGAGCATTATGCAAACTGCATAAAAAGTATTTAGCGGTTGGCAGATAAACGCCTAACGCCTTTGGTTATATATTATTTCCCTTAGATAAATCTACCAGGATTAAGAATGTGATAAGGGTCGAAGAGGTTTTTTAACTTTTCCATTACCTTATGTGATGTTCCTAGGTCACCCCATGCATCTACTTGGGATTTTATAGATATAGGAGCGTCTTGAATAACCAGGGTACCTTTTAGAGAACTAACCAGAGCACGAAGGGATTTGATGACATCAACCACCGCTAACATTTCTTCCTGTGGCGAGCCCTGAGCATAGTCGAAGGGTCGCTCCACTTCAATTGCAAAAATTAAAACTCCGTTACCTGCTCGTCCTGATATATAGGTCTTGAGTCCAGATTTTTTACACAACTCCTCTGCTGCTTGGAAAACCCCTGGGACATCTGTAATAAGGATGCTTGCCTTACAAACCGTTCTATTATCACAAGAAATTCGCCATGGGAATTCCCTAATTTCTTGCCAGAGGCTTTCTTCAATGTCTCCTTCAAGCAGAAGACCTTCTCCATTTTTTTCATCCGAAATCTGCTTTACTTTAGAAATTTGGTCGCTTACGGCTTTTTCTAGGCTTTCTATTCGAACAGCAAGTGCGTATTTCTGTTTTTTCAAATCAAGATTTAATTTGTTAGAGATGGCACCTATAAGATTGGGATTCAGAACCTCCAAGCAGGTTGGCACAATAGAGGAGTTTAAAATTGAAAGAACGGTTTCCTGAAATATCTCGAGATTTGGAAAGGTGGCTAAGTAAGTTTTGGAGGCTTCCGGAATTGGATAGAGGCGAAAAGTACCTTCAACGATGATTCCAAGGGTACCAAGAGAGCCGACATAGAGCTTTGGAAGATCATAGCCAGCAACGTTTTTAACTACTTTTGCCCCGCCTTTTACAATGCTCCCATCCGGACGAACTACTTTAATTCCGATTAGCGATTCTCTCATCGTACCAAACTTAAGCCTTTTCGGGCCACTATCATTCGTGGCGATGATCCCACCGACGGTTGCTCCAAGTTCTACATGAGGTGGGTCAATAGCAAGGAATTGGTTTTTTTCTTGGAGTTCAGCTTGAAACTTCTTTAATGAAACTCCACACTCTACGGTTGCTATAAGATCTGAAGCTTCATGTTCAAGGATTCTATTAAGACGAGCTGTGCAAACTATAACATCAACCTTATCTGGCACCCTACCAAAACCGATTTTCGTTCCGCCTCCCCGAGGGGTTATCGCAAGATGTGCGGTAGAGGCTACTTTCATTATTTCGGAGATTTCTTCTGTGGTCTTAGGAAACACTGTAAGATTAGGTTTTTTTCCATCAACCGAATAGTGTTCAAGTTGAGTTGGTAAAGAGAGGATGTGATCTTTACCTACGATGTTGATTATTTCTTCTAGTGGATCTTTCATCATTGTATATGTAGGGGCGACCGGCCGGTCGCCCCTACAAATTAAAACCTCTCTCCTAAACCCGATTTTTCAATCGGATGCTCTCTGTACGAAGTTCTCCCTACTTCGACACAAGTGCGAGGTGTTGGGAATACCTTTCCCGGATTGCATAGCCCTTTGTAGTCAAATGCACAACGGATTAGATACATGGTATCTAAGTCCTCTTCACTAAACATTAGGGGCATAAATTGCTTTTTATCAAATCCTACACCGTGCTCTCCTGTAATGCTTCCGCCCTCATCAACACATACCTTGAGAATTTCACCAGCCAACTCCTCTGCCTTTTCTAACTGTCCTGATTTAGAAGAATCGTAAAGAATTAGAGGATGGAGATTTCCATCGCCTGCGTGAAAAACATTTGCCACCCGAAGTCCATATTTTGTGCTTAGTTTACCAATTTCACCAAGAACTTTAGCGAGCTTAGTCCGTGGAATTACACCATCTTGGACATAATAATCGGGGCTAACGCGTCCCATTGCTGCAAATGCGCTTTTTCTTCCTTTCCAGAATAGAGTTCTTTCGTCATCGTCTTTTGCAACCCTCACTTCCTTTGCCCAATTTTCTTTAAATACCTCTATTACAAGCGGCGTCTGTGCTTCAACTTCGGCACTTGGTCCATCAAGCTCAACTAAAAGGATAGCGCCTGCCTCTACTGGGTATCCTGCTTGTACGGCCTCTTCTACAGCACGGATACTTAAATTATCCATAATCTCCATTCCTGCAGGAATGATTCCTTTTGCGGTAATACCGGATACCGATGCACCTGCATCTTCAACCTTTTCAAAAGCTGCAAGAATTGTTTTTATAGATTCAGGTTTTCTGAGGATTCTTAAGGTTACTTTAGTAACGATCCCCAAAAGACCCTCAGAGCCAACAAATAACCCTAGAAGATCATAACCTGGATGGTCTAGCGTTTTTCCACCAACTTCTACAATCTCTCCATCGGGGAGAACCACTTCAAGACCGAGAACATGATTAGTTGTAACTCCATATTTTAGGCAGTGAACACCGCCGGAGTTCTCCGCAACATTTCCACCTATAGTGCAAACTAACTGACTAGATGGGTCTGGGGCATAATAGTACCCGCTGCTGCTTACTGCATTTGTGACCCAGAGGTTTACTACACCTGGCTCAACAACAATGCGTTGATTGGGGATGTCAATCTCCAAAATTCGATTCATGCGTGAAAGAGAAATTACAATTCCATCTTCCGTAGGCAAGGCCCCACCTGAAAGCCCTGTCCCTGCTCCTCTAGGCACAAATGGAATATTTTCATTATCACAAAGCTTAATGACTTCTGAAACCTCTTTTGCCGATTTTGGCAGAACCACACAAATAGGTCTTACTCTATAACCTGTAAGCCCATCGCATTCATAAGCAATGATTTCATCAGGTGAGGAGATAACTCCATCAGTGCCTAGGATTTGAAGAAGTTTATCGGCAAAGGATTTTTTCCAGTTCGAAGGTTTAGTTACTGGTTTGCTTGACATAATAAATTTCTACATGACCCTCTATATAGAGCATTATATCACTGATGAAAGTATTAACTCAAATGGAATGTATTTTGAAGTTTTAAATAGGCAAGATGTGAAAGTAGAATTATGTGTATAAGTAATTTCTAGTTTAATTGTATTTATAATAAACACTTAAAATGAAATACATAAAATTCACCGTAATCGCTTTATGTTTGATTGTTTTAATACCACCTACTATATCAGCTAAGCAACTATACAAATGGGTTGATAAAGATGGTGTAGTTCATGTTACCGATAACCCAGAATCTATACCTAGCGAGTATCGGAGCTCGGCAGTTAAATCGAAACCCAAAAGCAGAAGCGGTGCAACCATAGAAAAAATAGAGAAGGGTTTTAAGAATGTTTTTGATGAGGTTCCAAGACTCGTAAAGGAAAATATTAAGAAAGTTGTAGCTGGAGCCCTAGTAATCATTGGTTTAATCGCATTAGTCTATTTATTCCGCAGTTATCTCAAATTCAAAGAGCAAAAAGAGAGAGAAACAGGACTTCGAGCCTTAGAAATATTAAATATAGATGGTATAAATCGAACTGAATTTGAAAATTATATTATTAGGCTTTTAACGCACAGGGGATTTAAAGTTGAGACGACGGGAGAAAAGATAGCTCTCGGTGTAACATTAATTGCAAAGAAGGACGAACATAAATATGCAGTTCAAATAGAAAGACAAACCGGCTCAGTTTCGAGACTTGCAGTAAGCGATGTAGATAGGGAGAAACATCGCTACAGTTGCGATAAAGCAATGCTAATAACTAATAGTTATTTCTCCGAAGATGCGATAGAACTAGCCAGGACAAAAGGGTGTGAATTGGTTGACAGGGATACACTTGCCAAATGGATTCTTGACTTTCAAAGATCGAACGTAGAATCTTCATAACGAGTAATTAAAATTCATTTTATTCTCCTAGGTACTTTTAGCAGTTCACTTTATAGAAGAAGAAAAATTTCTTTCAAATAACCTATCTTGAAGTCATGAGTTTAGTAGATGCACATACTCACCTAGAGTTTTTTGCACATAGCGGCTTGCCTTAGAAAAGGGAGAAATTAAAATTAAATAAAGATAAAAAATGCTTGACAAAGTTATTTAAAGTTGTAATTTATCCTATATTTAATAAAAAACGCTTTTAAGAAGAGACCAGAATGCCGTTAAAAGTAGCAGGACTAAAGCTTTATAACTTAGATGAACTATCAAAGGTTTTAAAAGTCAATAAAGTAACTCTAAGAAGCTATATCGAGCAAGGACGCCTTAAAGCTGTAAAAATAGGGCGTAGTTATAGAGTTACAGAAGAAGATCTCAGAGGATTTCTCTTGAAACGCGGTAGAGGTTTAAGCAAGGAAGAAGGCATAGAATTGAAAGAGGTTCCGAAAGGACATTTAGGAAAAGTTAAAGAGGTGACTATAACTAGAGAAAGCCTTTATAGAGATTATCTCGACCATAAAACTGGTGATGACTAGTGATATATGCTATAGATACCAATATTCTAGTTTATGCCTATAATCTAGACAGCCAACTTCATCCAAGAGCTTCAGCCTTCCTAGAAGAAGAGGTTTTAACTGGAAACATAAAAGCTTGCTTACCTTATCAAAGCCTCTATGAGTTCTACGCCGTCATAACAGACCCGGCACGTGTAGAAAAACCTGTAAAACCTGAGAAAGCGAAAGAAATTATAGAAACCTATATGAGAGCAAGAAACATCCCTAAGATATATCCCCGTAAAAGCAACCTAAGAAACGTTCTTGATCTAATATCTAAGTATAATATAGTAAAACAAGAAATATTCGATGCTGTATTCGTAGCAACTCTATTAGACAATAGCGTAGACGGGATAATTACCAAAAATACAAAACACTTTGACAGATTTGAATTTCTTAAGGTTCTAAGCCCGCTCAGTTAAAGTTTATAATCTATAACCAAGCCATGAGATTTGTTGATGCCCACACTCACTTGGAGTTTTTTGCCCTTAAGGGGTTGCCTATAGAAAAGGCAAAGTCTAAAAAAGACTTGATTAGTATGATAGAAAGCGCGGAGAGAAAACCAGTCGTAGCATATGGTTGGAGTGAAGACATACTTGGAGAGACAATAGAAAGAAAAGACATTGATAAGTTTCCCTTTCCTGTTCTTCTTATGAGAGTTGACGCACATATAGGAGTGATAAATAAAAAGGTCATGGAAGAGCTACAGTTAAATCCTTCTGAGAAATTTGATCCAGAAAAAGGTTATGTTTATGAGGAGGTGTTGTGGGAAATAACATCCATGTTAAAGCCAAAGGAAATAGGTTGGGCTTTAATTAAGGGTCAAGAAGAAGCGTTATCAAAGGAGATAGTTGAAATTCATGATTTTGTTGATAGCAAAATTGCGGAGACATACTTCAGACTTCGAGAGGAAGGCAATCTAAAATTGAGAGTAGCTTTAATGCCCTTCTATAAAGATTACGAAAATGTATTGAGGCTTTTTGATAAATATGGTGAAGATGATTTTCTAAAACTCGGATGGATAAAAATATTTGTTGATGGTTCCATAGGTGCAAGGACTGCATATCTGAAAGAACCCTATAGGGATAAAGCTTCTAGAGGAATCCTTTTAAAGACCGAGGAGGAATTAATCAATATTATAAAAGAGCTTGAGGCTAAAAATCTACGAGTTGCAATTCATGCTATAGGTGATGGAGCTATTGATGTTGTTCTTAATGCCTTTGAGAAAGCAGATATAAAACTTAAGGAACACAGGATAGAACATGCTGAGATGATAGATTCATATCAAGCAAAGAGGGTAAAGGACATGGGTATCGTCCTTTGTATTCAACCTAATTTCAATCCTGTATTTATGCAAACATATATTAAGGCTCTTGGTGAGGATAGAGCACGAAGGATGAATCCTTTAAAGATGCTTGATGAGATGGGTGTTAATATGATCTTCGGCTCCGACATGATGCCCTTCGATCCGGAGGTTGGGTTAAAATACGCCTCCCAAATTTTAGGTCAGGAGAAGGCGCTATATTACTACACCGGATTGAAGCATAAAGGGTAAAAATCAACCTTCGAAGACGGGACATTCCCTTCGTTAAACTCAGCACAGGCCTGTCCTGCTCTCCCATGCATATCAATACGGGACTAGAAAGTCCCGCCTATTCGTGTGAATAGGCAGGGTTGGGCATGATTAGAAAATCCCGCCTATCCATATGTCTAATTGCAAATTACCAACTACCAATGGGTAGGCAGTCACGAGTCCCCTCCCCGATTAAGTCGGGGATCTAGCTCGGGACATGCTTGCTCGTGACTGCCTACCAGCGAGACTGGTAGGCTACCCCGGTTGATAGAAATGCGGGAAGCGGGCGGGCTTACTTCCACCTGTGGTGAAATTGTAGGGGCGAACCCATGCCTTCGCCCTGTGAGTGAGATTGAGAATAGAAATAGATTAAGCTAAGCTTAAAGGTAGATTATGGAAGAAGTAAAGATGACCTTTATTGAACACCTTGAGGAATTAAGAAAGCGACTGCTTTGGTCGCTTGCAGCTATTCTTATTTGCTTTATTGTCACATACAACTTTTCTAAAAGAATCTTTGAATTCCTTATGAAGCCCATTATCGTGAACCTTCCTGAAGGAAGCACACTTATTTTTACTAGGCCTGCCGAAGGATTCACAACCTACCTAAAGGTTGGTTTTTTTGCCGCTTTAGTTGTAGCCTTACCATTTATTCTATATCAAGCTTGGAGGTTTGTAGCGCCTGCACTCTATAAACATGAGAAACAGGTAGCTATTCCATTTATTGTTTTTGGAACGATTTTCTTTGGCTTAGGGGCGGGATTTTGCTATTTCATTGCTGCTCCCCCGGCATTTAAGTTCCTTCTTTCAGAGTATACATCCGAATATGTAAAAGCCTTTCCTACAATAGGCGAAGCCCTTTCCTTTTTCATGGCACTTATATTTGGCTTTGGTCTCGTATTTGAGTTTCCGCTTATAGTGTTTGTTCTTGCTAAGCTAGGGATGGTAAATTCCAACATGCTAAAGAGAAAAAGAAGATACGCAATAGTTATCTGTGCCATAGCAGCAGCGATTATTACACCAACAACAGATGCCTTTTCAATGGTACTAATGCTCGTCCCACTCATTGTTTTCTATGAGCTTGGAATCATAGTAGCAGCGATATTTGGGAAAAAGAAAGAAGAAGTCGCATCTTTAGAAGAGAAGTCAACAACTGTTTAACTTGAGAATTCCCTACAGCTTGCTATAGGATTTGCGCTGTCGCTATGAGCAAATTATGTAGCGCCCGTTCCCCGAACGGGCATGAATATTTGGACTGATTGGGAATCAGTCCCTACATTTTTAATTTATGGCGAACTAAAGTTCGCCGCTACATATTTGATAAACAAGGGGAGCGCTTTGCTTTTCGCAATGACCGAAGGGGTTGTCTGTTTAAACGCTGATACTATGTCCCCGTTTGTTCACATGGTTTTTCTTTGAAATTGTGAAAAGGCTTTCTAGAAATTCCTTAATTTCTTGACCTTTGTATTTTTTCGTGTTAATTTTTTGAGCGTTAAATAGAGAAATGAAAAGAACCTTTCAACCCCATGCAAAAAGAAGATTGAGGGT
>JAHFBK010000196.1 GCA_023250035.1 Candidatus Dadabacteria bacterium | reverse complement strand
CTACCCATAAGATGCTAAGATAAAACAATAAAGGGTAGTCCCACCAGTCTTGCTGGTGGGCGTAAACTATAATTCTTAAACAAAGTAATAAGGAGTGCCTCAAATTAAACAAGAAAATAGGGTAGAGTCAGCCGAAAGGGCTTCGAAGAATATTTTTGTTTCAACCCTTCTTCTTTTAAAACCTAGAATTATATTGAGTGTTGCTTTTACTGGATTTGCCGGAATGGTACTTGCAAATAGGGGATTTCCCTCTTTAGATGTCATTATTTTCGGCATTGTGTCTTTGCTTTTGAGTGCGGCTGGGGCTGCGATTTTAAACAATATACTTGACAAGCAAATAGATGTTTTAATGAAAAGATTGGGCAGGCGTGTTGAAGCGCTTAACGTAGTCGGTGAAAAAACAGCCCTTTTTATTGCACTTTTATTCATAGTAATTTCCCTCTTCATCTCTTTTTATTTTCTTAATTTTGTAAATTGCATTCTCATTATCGCTGCTCTTCTAAGCTATACATTTCTTTATACGCTTTATCTAAAGCGCAGTTCTCCATATGGAACGATTCCCGGAGGTCTTCCAGGTGCCCTACCAGTGTTAATTGGATATTCAGCAGTAAAACCTAATTTGGGAATTGATGGGATAATCCTATTTCTTATTATGATTCTCTGGCAACCCCCTCATTTTTGGGCGCTTGCTCAAACATATAAGAATGATTATAAAAATGCTGGAGTGCCTGTAATGCCGGTTGCACTCGGTACAAAATATACAAATATATTCATGCTACTCTATTCTCTATCCCTTTTTCCTCTTTCTTTATCTTTATGGTTCTTAGGATATTGCACTAGTTTATATGCAATAGTCGCTATTATAGTTGGTATTTATTTTGAATATGTAATGATTAGAAGTGTTCTCACAAACTCTAACTATGGAAAAGCGTTTGGTGTATCAATTTTATATATATTGGTAATTATGGCCTCTCTTATAATTGATATTTCTTTAGGCTCAGCAAAAGCGGTTTTGTAATGTAGCGGAGATCTCTTGACCTCTAAAAACGATTCCTTAAACTCCCTTCCGCAGGATCCCTAACCCAAATCCAGATTTAATCATAAACGATTCAGTTATAAATTATTTTAAATCTAACTCACTTTATCCGTTGAGGAATGGGGATGTATAATTGTATATAATCCATTAAATATCTGTAGCAGTGAACATAACGTTCAATTAATGTATTTGACAAATCACATAAATTATTATATGGTAATTATTACCGTTTAAAAGGAGAAACAGAAAATGAAAAGAAAGGGAGTTGAAATTATAGATTTAAACGTTAAAGAGTTAATTAAAGACCTAAATAAAGCCTTAGCGGCAGAAGGACTTGCCGCATACTGGTATAAGCTTCTTTCAAAGGTAGCTTCAGGGCTAAACTCAATTCATATCGCTGAAGAATTTGAAAAGATGTCCGAAGAAGAATGGAAACATATGGGAGTTTTTATGGAAAGAATTGTTCAACTTGATGGTGAGCCAATTTCAAATGCTTCGGATTGGGTAAAACATTCTTATTCTGCTTATAAAGAGCCTCCAAAAGACCCGTACGATCTAGAAAAGATGATTCGAGACAGTCTAGAGGCTGAAAGGGAAGCGATTGTGTTCTATAATAATCTATATCAAAAGACACAGCATGCAGATCCAGTTACAGCGGACTTGGTAGTAAAAATTCTTGCAGATGAAGTTGAAGATGAAGATAAGCTTCTTAGACTATTGAGTAAGTAGATATTGGATTAGTAAATTTATCGAGTCATTCATTTTTCCTGAAAACTTGGTTATTCCTAGTAATGCCATTACCAATAAGAAACAGTTTATAATGCCGCTATTAGGTACAAGGCTTAAGACCCGTTCGTCCTGAGCCCTTCGATAAACTCAGTACAGGCTTGTCGAAGGGCGTGTACAAGTGATTATAAAAGGAGCGGGTATTATATTTGATCACTTAATAATTCGAAAAGGTATAAAAAGTAGCGACTGAGAAAGCAAAAACCTTACCCACGAGGGTACGGCAAACCAAATTCATCGCGGTGGTGTTGCATCTCCTTTTTTTGATGAGTCCTTATACATAAATTAGAGCGGGGTTTAGCGCTACAGATTAAAACAAATCCTGCTTCCTTATCCTCGGGATAATAACGAATGGCGTCAGACTGATCTACCTCTCCCTTGAGAAGTCGTGAGGCGCATGTAAGACAAAAGCCTTGTAAACACATAGACGGAAGGTTGTAGCCCGCCTCAAAGGCAGCGTCTAAGATATATTCATCTTCTCCAACTTCGAGGCGGACTTCACCCTCAGGTGTAATTAGTTTTACTTCATAGGTCTTCACTCAACTAAACCCTCAGATTATATTAAGGGTTGTAGAATTGGCGGTTCTTGCTATAAGGCGCCTCGCCTGGTTCTCCACGTCTGAAGTGCCCGGATGGACGAATCTCTCCATCTCGCTCTTTGCTCAGAAGTTCTATGAACCAAGCCTCATGCTCGGTCTCTTCCTGAAGGATTCGTGAAGCCATATCGTATGTGCGTGGGTCTTTTCCAAATGTAAGGTCGCAGATTTCATTCCAGGTTCTAATTGCACACCTCTCTGCTTCTAGTAGAATCTGCAGGATGCTTGCAGCGGTGGGATTTTCGGGCAGGTATGCATCCAAACAGGATGCCCTGTCTGCAAACTCTCGAATATCTCTTGGTAGGCCACCTCCAAGTTCATAAATTCTTGGGGTTATGAGTTCAAAATGTGAACGATCCTCAAGACGAGCGTCCTCACAAATTTCTTTATAGTCCTCGTGTCCTGCAAGGTGCATACGAAGAATTGTGTAATAGTAATAAGTGGTAAATTCAGCACCTGCAGCGTCAATTAGCTTCTCCCTTAATTGTTTGACATTTACACCGCGGGCTTCCATTTGCTCTACTCCTACTCGCTGAGTGACGTCTCCTGGCTTCACTTTTCCCTTCATGTGTCGCTTTTCTTTAGCCATGTTGTTGTGCCTCCTTAATTTAGTTGTGGTTTTAGAAGTTATTATATTTGTTAGAGATAATTTGTAAATAGTAACCATTATTAATTAGAAGAAAATAGACACCTTGCCTGTCTCAAGAAAGTGACTAAATTCGTGATTAGTTACTTTTGATAATTTGGGGTGTATATATTTTGGTATAAAATTGCCCTTGACAATCAGGTTAATATGCTATATGGTAATTATTACCGTTAAGATATAAACGGGCTATTTTTGGAGAGATGATGCAAGGGATGAATAAAATGGCTCGTCGTACATTAAAGAAAAGAGCTCGCTATCTTCATAGAGTAAAAAGACCCTCTGCTTTTAGAACCCCAGGGGGAGAAATAACTGAGGTGGATTTATTAAGACTCTCAGATAGAACAGGGTTAAGCTACCAAGAAATTCTAAGTATTTATGAATCTATGAAGAGTAGCAAACAAGCAAAACCGGTTAAAACTAGAAGGAAGTAATACCGTTTCCATCTATTAAGTGTTCAAATTTTGTTTAC
>JAHFBK010000195.1 GCA_023250035.1 Candidatus Dadabacteria bacterium | reverse complement strand
TTTTTTCTATGAGAACTGGCGGTGCGCAATTAGGATAGCTCTAGCGACTTTAGTCGCATAGAGATATGCTATGCACAGTTGCCTCAAGAAAACAATGCTTCTTGGTCCACCCTGTTAGACAAGCTTCAAAACCAAGGAATCCAACAGATTTCTCTTGTAGTTACAGATGGCTTTAAGGGGCTTGAGCAGATTATCAGTCAGGCTCACCCATTAGCTAAACAACAATGTTGCTTAATTCATATTAGTCGAAATCTAGCTAGTAAAGTGAAACGAGCAGATAGAGCGGTTATTCTGGGGCAATTTATAATGATTTATCGTGCTGAAAATTTAGAAATGGCAGGACAAGCTTTAGAGGACTTTCTCGCCGAATGGAAACCAAAGTATAGGAAAGTCATGGAAAGTCTGGAGAAGACGGATAATCTTTTAACTTTTTATCAGTTTCCCTACCAGATTTGGCACAGCATGTATTCGACAAACCTCATTGAGTCTCTTAACAAAGAAATCAAACATCAAACGAAAAAGAAGGTTCTTTTTCCTAATGAGGAGGCTCTGGAACGTTACTTAGTTACGTTGTTTGAAGATTATAATTTCAAGCAAAGTCAACGAATCCATAAAGGGTTTGGTCAATGTTCTGATACACTTGAAAGCTTATTTAATTAACACTCCGTAACTCTACTTAAGTGTTTACACATAATTATTGACAGTATCAAAAAATAAAGTATATTGTTTTCATCATAATATAATTAAATATCAGTATAGAGAATTTTATCTATATATCAGATATCAGCAATTGCTTTTGCTGTCATTTTTCGCTACAATAGTTACAAGGAGGAAATAAACATGTTAAAAGAAGTATTAAACGTCGCAAAAGTTGCGAAAAAATCATCTCTCTTCTTAGGAGGGGTAGCATTTGGGACGCTTGGCTTGAAAGTCTTAGCAAGTAAAGAAGCTAAGAAAGGCTATTCTAAGGCCTTGGCTAAAGCTTACAAATTGAAAGATGGACTGGATGCATCTGTTTCTGTTGTAAAACAACACGGTGATGATGTTTTACAAGACGCTAAATATTTATACGAACAGGAAAAGAAAGAAGAACAATTAGATAGCCTGACAGGTGAATAATATGTCTTTTAAAGTGCTACACAGAGGATATCAACATATCCGATTATCGTCCTCGTTTTCACTGACCTTGGATATTCAAGATTATCTTCGTTCCTTGGCTAAAGATGAAAAAGGGATCGACTCTATTCAGTTTTATATGGATCAGCAGCACTTTACTCTACGTATGAAAGAAGGCTTCTCTGTATTAGAAAATGCAGAGGCCTTTTTAAAAAAAATTGACAAGGGGAAAGTTTCGGACTTGATGACTCTTCCCATTCGTAGAGAAGAGAGTGCTTATTCAATTGTATCGGGTGCAGCGATTAAGCGTTTGCTGTTTCGAAGTTTTGTACCCTACCCTATTCGTTATATTTGGACTTGTTATCAGGCTTTGGGTTATGTCAAAGAAGCCTATCAAACTTTAGCGCGCAAGGAACTAACCATGGAGGTCTTGGACTGTTCGGCCATTTTGTTGTCCTTGTTTATGAACCAATCCAAGACAGCTAGCAACATCATGTTTATGCTTGATTTGGGTAATCATCTGGATCAGTGGTCTTTAAAAAAAACAGCAACAGATTTGGAACAAAGCCTTCTTGCTAAAGAAAGTGATGTTTTCTTAGTGCGGGGAGACATGGTCATCAGCATCAAGAGTTCTGATGTTCAAGTAGGTGATGTATTAGTTGTCTCCCAAGGGAATGAAATCTTGTTTGACGGCCAAGTGGTTTCAGGATTAGGCATGGTCAATGAGAGTTCCTTGACTGGAGAGAGCTTCCCTGTTGAAAAGAAAGAGGGAGATTCTGTATGTGCGAATACTGTTTTGGAAACAGGAGAGTTAAGAATTCGTGTGACTGATAATCAGATAAACAGTCGTATTTTGCAACTCATCAATCTGATGAAAAAATCTGAAGAGAGTAAGAAGACAAAACAACGTCATTTTATTAGGATGGCAGACAAGGTTGTAAAATATAACTTCTTAGGTGCTGGTTTGACTTATCTGTTAACAGGTTCGTTTTCAAAAGCCATTTCCTTTTTATTGGTGGATTTTTCATGTGCTCTAAAAATATCCACACCTGTAGCCTACCTTACGGCCATAAAGGAAGGTCTAAATCGAGAAATGGTTATTAAAGATGGTGATGTATTAGAAAAATATCTGGAAGTGGATACTTTCTTGTTTGATAAAACGGGTACCATCACGACGAGTTATCCTTTGGTTGAAAAGGTTCTTCCTTTCGGAGATTATACTGAGAAAGATATTTTAAGAATAAGTGCATGTTTGGAGGAACATATCTATCATCCTATTGCCAATGCAATTGTTAAACAAGCTGAAATTGAAGGCATTGAACACGAAGAAATGCATGGCAAGCTTCAGTATGTTGCAAGCAAAGGGATTAAATCGCAAATTGATGGTCAATCGGTTGTCATTGGAAATTATGTACTAATGCAAGACGAACAGGTAAGAATTAGTTCTGAGCAGCTGGCCTTGATTGAGCAATATAAGACTCATTACAATTTATTGTTTTTGGCTTATAAGAAAGAATTAATTGGGATGTTTTGTATCCACACTCCCTTGAGAAGCGAGGCGAAAGTTGCATTGAAAAAGCTAAAGCGCCAAGGGAAAAAACTGATTCTGGCAACTGGTGATACGTTGGCTAGAACAGAAGAGTTGGTTAAAGATCTGCCATTTGACAACGTTTATACTGATTTAAAACCAGATGGTAAGTTTCAGTTGGTTCAGGAATTACAGAAAGCTGGCCGAACTATTTTGATGGTTGGAGACGGGTTAAACGACTCTGCTGCCTTGACGCTTGCAGATATTGGGGTTGTGATGAATGAAAGTGCTGATATTTCTAAGCAGATGAGTGATATTTTATTATTAGATAATCGTTTAGATTTCTTCGAGGAATTGAATTCTTTATCTGAATCGTTGCAGAAATTAATTCAAAGAAATATTCAAGAAACAGTTGTAATAAATGGAAGTTTAATTGGATTTGGGTTGTTAAATTGGTTAAGCCCATCTAATCTTTCGATATTGCACAATCTGACTACTTTAAGAATCGTCCTTCGTAGTCTTTCTATTAAAAGTAGGTAAGAGACCGAGAAGCTGAGGTTATAAAAACTAAAAGGAGTTGTCTCATTTGAGAATAACGGCTCTTTGTCAACTGTAGTGGGTTGGTGGAAAATTATACCCTGGAGAGGACCAAATTGGTTCTCTCCTTTTAAATATTGAAAAAACCATTGGCAGTGGACATACTTTAAGACTATATATTTCTGAAACTAGTTTCACAATACAAATATTGACATGCAATTATTAATTGGTGGATTTTAAGTTGACATCTACAAAGGTTAATGTTAGAATACATTCAAAAATATATTTGAATGAGGTGTTTTATGATTCAAAATGTTGTTACTTCAATAATCCTGTATTCTGGGACAGCCGTAG
>JAHFBK010000194.1 GCA_023250035.1 Candidatus Dadabacteria bacterium | reverse complement strand
AGCTTGCAACGTCTCCAATTATTCCTATTACTTTATCTTTCTGAATAAGTCGCTGTGCTGCATTTGCCGATTCTATTTTATCGCTTTTATTGTCTACAAGAATAAGTTCTACCTTTTTCCCTAGGACTGTGGGACGAATATTTTTGCCAATCTGCATTCCTGTCCAT
The DNA here is from genome assembly GCA_023250035.1 of Candidatus Dadabacteria bacterium. Lineage (GTDB taxonomy): Bacteria > Desulfobacterota_D > UBA1144 > Nemesobacterales > CSP1-2 > CSP1-2. The sequence goes on along the minus strand of JAHFBK010000194.1, from coordinate 3,368 downwards.
GTCTGTTGTCCAAATGCAGATGTTCCACCTGTCATTGCAAGAATAACTCCAATTTTAATTGTATCGTCCGCTCGGCTGACATAAGAACTGAAAAGAATAAGAGCGAGAGCCATGCCCATGGTAACTCTCATTTAAGCTTACCTCCTTCATCCGGTTTTATTACTTAGTGAGGATAGTTACTGTATGATATTGCCATGCTCCAACGCCTATTTCAATCACTATGCACTAAATATCATTTTTGTAAGCTTTTATTCTTCTTGTAAGATATACCAAAATAAGTTGTATGAGATTTTGTTATCAAAAAGTAATAAATTAAGGAGTTAAAAATGAAGTTCAACGGTAAGGTCAGCATAGTAACAGGCGCAGCAAGCGGCATAGGCTTTGCAATTGCACAGGCACTCGCGAAGGAGGGTGCTAATATAGTCATAGCAGACATAGATGAAAAAGGTGGAAAGAAAGCATTTAAGACGATTTTAAAAATAGGTAGTGACTCTCTTTTTGTAAAAACTGATGTGTCAAACCGTGTGGATTGTAAGAAACTAATAGATAAAACCGTAAAGTCATTCGGTCGAATTGATATTCTAGTAAATAACGCCGGCCTTCAGCACGTAGCTCCAATAACCGATTTTCAAGAAGATAAATGGAACTTGCTTATCAATGTAATGCCTACTGGAACCTTTCTTTGCACCAAATATGCCTTGCCTTATATGATCAAACAAAAAAGTGGAAGAATTATAAACATCTCCTCAGTTAACGGACTTATCGGTATGAAATTCAAATCCGCCTACGTTTCTGCAAAACATGGAGTAATAGGTTTTACAAAGACCCTGGCCCTTGAAATGGCAGAGCACAATATAACAGCTAACGCTATTTGTCCAACCTTCGTCAGAACTCCCCTCGTTGATAAGCAAATATGATGATCAAGCAACGGCACACGGGATTCTAAGAGAAGAGGTCATTGAAAAAGTCAACCTAGCTGAAGCACCTATGAAAAGGTTGCTCGAACCTGAGGAGATTGCAGACCTTGCCGTCTATCTAGCGAGTGATTCATCACGTAGTATAACAGGGTCAGCGATAACTATTGATGAAGGATGGACATCGCAGTAGAAGATTAGGGAAGGAAGATAAAGACATATTGTACTTTTTATCTCAAGAAACTATTTTTAATTTCAAGCATTCAATAAACCTAATTGTAAACATCGCCGTATACAAAACTCCATCCAACTTATAAATCATCTTACGAAATTGCTTAAACAAATAACCTCCTTCACCATCTTGTTTCCATTCTTGTACCTTGCAACCCTCCCCTAATCGAAATCCGCTTTTCTATGTAAGTTCTAGTGTATAAAAGAAAGAATTCTTGCTTTTTCATTTTAAGAAAGCAATTGCTTAATTTTTTCAAAGTAAAATGTAAAACCCAATTTTTAGTCCATAAGTCTAAAACGGCGAGATAGATCTACTTCCATTAAAGAAACCTTAGGCTCTTTATTCAAATCAAGCAGATATTATTATTGATAATTTTGTTTATATGAATTAACAAATGGGAAGCTAAGCAAAGCATTTGAACAAATTGAAATTTTATTTAATCAGTGTAATTTTCTAACGATTAAAGCACCTCAAACATATATCAGATGAAATTTAATTACCAAAATCTATGCCGTTCTTGGAAGTGGGAAATTCCTACTTACTTTAACATCGGACGTGATTGCACGGATAGACACGCAAAAAGTGAATCACATGGAAACAGAATCGCTTTATACTGGGAAAATGAAGAAGGTGAAATAAGAAGATTCACATTTGCTGAAATAGCTAGGATTACGAATAAAATAGGAAATGCTCTTATTTCTCTTGGATTTCAAAAAGGGGACCGTCTTCTTATACGCCTACTTAACCTTCCAGAATTCCCGCTTGTTTTCTTAGGAGCGATAAAAATCGGAGCAGTTCCGATTCCAAGTAGTACCATGCTTACAACCGAAGAGATTGATTATCTGCTCGATGACAGTAAATCAAAAGGAGTTATCACTACACCAGAATTATATGAGGGTGTAGAGGTTAATCGAGGACATCATAAAAAATTCAAATACGTGCTAATAGTTGGACAACCCATACCCTCAGCATGTGTAGATTTCACCGAATTAATAAATAAATGTTCTGAAAATCTAAGTGTTGCTGAAACCAAAGCTGATGACGTAGCTTATATCTGCTATACATCAGGTACAACAGGTTTTACAAAGGGCGTGGTTCATGCTCAACGCGCATTAATTGGACATGACCCGGCTGCTCGATACTGGCAGGCACTAAAACCAGATGATATTGTCATGCACGCAGGGAAATTAAACTGGACCTACACCTTGGGCACAGGTTGCCTTGACCCATGGCGTCTGGGATGTTCAACAGTAATATACGGAGGGGACCATAACCCGAAAAAATTTTTTGAGTTAATTACTAAATATAGAGTAAACGTATTTATGGCTGTCCCTACGGTTTATAGACAGATGCTCCGTGTATCAGACGAAATTGATTGCGACCTTTCTAGTCTACGGCATGCTCTTAGTGCAGGTGAGCATCTAAGTGAAGAGTTATTTCATTCTTGGAAAAACGAACTAGGCGTTGAGCTTTATGACGGCCTTGGAATGAGTGAGCTCAGTTATTACCTCTCAAATATGCCTGGGATGCCAATAAAACCTGGCTCTCCGGGAAAGCCACAACCGGGACATCGTTCAACTTTAATTGATGAAGTAGGAAAAGAGGTCAGAGTAGGAGAGATTGGAGTTCTGGCAACTCCTAAAGACGACCCGGGAATCATGATTCAATACTGGGAGAAGCATGATGAAACCGAAAATATGTTTCGTGGAAACTGGTTTGTAAGCGGTGATTTTTTCTACAAAGATGATGATGGATACTTCTGGCTTGTAGGAAGAGAAGATGACATAATTTCAACATTTGGTTATCGTGTCTCACCATTTGAGGTAGAAAGGGTTTTAAACGATCACCCTGTAGTTCTTGAATGTGCAGTGACTGGCATTGAGCTTGAAGAAGATAAAACAATTACGACAGCGTTTGTTGTACTTAAAGATTCAAGGCACGAACTAGAACGGTTAAAACAGGAACTTTTAGATTACGCTCAACGCCGTCTTGCCAGATATAAATGCCCTAAAGAAATAATCTTCCTTGAATCACTCCCCAAAACACCGAATGGAAAGATTAAGCGGAAGGTACTAAGGAACAGCTACTAGGAAAGGAATAGTAGGGGTCAGTTCTTGACCTTATACTGTTTTAATAGTTTTATCAACTTTGATTCTCTATTAGCTCCTCTTTCAATATCGGCTTGTATTCTCGACACCCTCGATGGTGATACACCAAATATA
>JAHFBK010000007.1 GCA_023250035.1 Candidatus Dadabacteria bacterium | reverse complement strand
TACATGACATAGCCCCCGGTGCAGATCTCGCATTTTCTGAAGGGTTTGGTACTAGTGTTACGTTTATAAACTCCCTTAATTTTCTGGTTAACGATGCAGACGTAGATATTATTGTTGATGACATTGGTTTCCTAAATGAACCATATTTCCAAGATGGTATGGTAGCCCAGGCAGTCAAGGATGCCATCGCAAAGGGAGTCGTTTATGTATCCGCCGCTGGAAACAATGCGGATGAACATTACCAAGCAGATTATGTTGATGAAACTCCCGGAGATGACCCCGAGGGTAATAATCGCCACGACTTTGGCGTCGCCGAAGGAGGGGCGAGTGATATTACCATGCCTATTTTGGTAGGTGGTACATTGTTTGCTCCAAATAACTTCATTGTTGTTGTCCTGCAGTGGAATGACCCTTTTGATGGTTCTTCAAACGACTATAATCTCTATTTATTTGATGATGACGAAAATTTACTAGATAGCAGCGAAGATCCACAAACAGGGTCTCAAGATCATCCTATTGAGATTGTATCATTTCAAAATAATACACCTAATCAAGTTACGGTGAATGTTGTAATTAACCGTGTAAGTGGCTCCCATCGAACCCTTGAGATGAATTTCAATGGAACAATATTTGTAGAGAAATTTAACGTTCCATCTGACGGGGTTTTTGGACACCCTGCTATAAAAGATGCTATTGCTGTAGGCGCTGTTCCTGCTACTGCTGATGATCTCTGCTTTACAGGTGCATCGGGACCTAATGAGGTAGAAGACTACAGTGCACAGGGGCCTAGTACGATCTTCTTTACCCCTGGCGGACTTAGTACGTTTGACCAAAGACCAAAACCCGATGTTGTTGCACCCGACGGGGTTCACATAACAGGTGTCGGAGGTTTTGGAAATTCCGATGGAAAGGGAGGTTTCTTTTTCTGTGGAACATCTGCATCAGCTCCTCATGTAGCCGGTGTCGCCGCTCTTATACTTAGTAAGAATCCAAACCTATCACCAACTGAGGTGGCGGTCGCAATTAAAAAAACTGCTGTTAGTCTTCCATCAAATCTGGTTGCAAGTTTAACTGATAAAGATAATCTAGCAGATACAAGAGCGTTTAGTAATATATCTGGCTTTGGAATAGTTGATGCATTTGAGGCCGTTCAATCTGTACCAGCACTACCAACACCAACCCCAGCACCAACACCAACTCCAACACCAACTCCCACCCCCACCAATTCAGGTGGTGATGGCAACAGTGGTGGCGGATGTTCTATCGGGGAAAAAGCCGACGCCAGCCAGAGCTTAGCCAACCTTCTAGTTTTCCTTCTTCCGATACTGTTACTGGGTCTTAAGAAGATTATGGCAAAATTTCAGTCAGAAGGGATCAAGTGAAGAAAATCGGAGATATTCAAAACTGGAACGAGGGAGATAAAAGGGATATAACAGAAAAGGAGCTTAAAACCCTTCGAGACAAAGGACTCTACGATTCCTATGATAAGACATACTCAATGAACGGTTTTAAATGGAAGACCGTATCTAAACTCGTTAACCCTGATTCGACTGTTGTATACACATTAGAATGCGTGGGTACAGAGGAAGAGCAGGGACAGGTTTGAAACCTGCCCCTGCTAATCAAAAAACCTTTCAAGTGGCACTGAAGACCAAAGGGCGAGGAACTCAGGTTGAGAAGATGGCTTAGGAAAATCGGGAGGGGTTAAATTGCTCACTGGATCGGGAATATTGGGAGGGATCATAGGGTCTGGAAGCCCCGGCATATCAGGATCATCAGCATCCCTTGTGAATGCCACCACCCAACCGTCGTTATCCCTCAAGATACCATTTTTAAGCCAGCCAACATGCCTTAGATCAGACGCATAAACTGCACCCTCAGATAGAGACACCCATCCGACCAGATTATCTTCAATATCAATTATTCGACCGTCATAAATAAGCCTCATTCTGGGAACGCCATGTTCGTCATATAGCCAAGTAGGCATTGTAAAACTCCTCTATTCTAGTAGTTATACCATTTCCTGTTATTAACTGGTTAAACATATTCTTCTCAGCCATAGGCAGGACATTTCCTTCGACCCTTCGTCAAGCTCAGGGCTCAGGACAGGCTTGTCCCGCTCTCATTGACGGGGTTAGAAAACCCCGCCTATCGCAACTTTAACCATTTTCATATTGGAAATGGTATTATTAACAACAAACGTAAATAAAGTTTTTTCTGTATTTAATTTAAATATATCTGTGTTATACAATAATATATAGCCCATACTTGCCTAAAGTTGTGGCTGGTATGGGAAAGGAGGTTATAATTATGCCTTTATATCTCGTGCAGCACACCCATACAGCGGAAAGTTGCCCAACCAAAAACCCTGAAATGGTGCGGCAACTGTCTAGCCATGTAACACAGTCTAATGCCAGCAAGTACGGAGTTAAGATCTTAGCCGATTGGGTATATGAGCCGGAACACACTGTTATCCTTGTTCTAGAAGCGGATAGCCCGGAAAAGGCAACCAACTTCGTACTACCATTTCTTAACGTAGGATCAATTACAATAAGGGCTGGCGCTACATGCGAAGATGTTGCCAAAATGTGCCTCGGCAAGTAAAGCAAGCAATACAAGATTCCGGAAAGCTAATAATGGCATCAGGCATCACCCTAATAACGGATTTTCATGTGCGTCAACTGAATGCCAACCTAAGTATTTCAGCCACGTGGATCAAATCTGATTCAAGTGTGATCTCAATTCACGTAAAGTAAAGCATTCAAATTCCTGTATGCATCAAGTAGAACTTGAAAACAAAAGGTAGTGCGAGTAAGGTAATTCGGTTCTCATGAAGAACATCATGGATTTTATTAGAAAAAACAAGGTATTTGCTGTAATCCGAGCCGAGGATACTGAAAATGCTATTAGATTTGCAGACGCTTGTATAGAAGGCGGTCTTAAATTAATTGAGATTACATTTTCATTTCCCGGAGCAGATGGTGTGATAAAAGAGTTAAGCAAAATAGACGATGTTATTGTGGGAGCAGGAACGGTACTCAATATGGATATGGCAAAAACTGCAGCCACTTCTGGTGCAAGGTTTATAATCTCTCCTCACACAGATAAAGAAATCATCTCATTTGCTAAAGCCAAGGAACTTTTAGTAGCATCGGGGGCACTTACGTCTTCAGAGATATTAAACGCATGGAATTTAGGAGTAGACTTGGTAAAAATATTTCCTGTTAAAGCCGTAGGAGGAGCATCATATATAAAAGCAATAAAAGAAACTCTTCCTTTTATTGAAATTATGACTACAGGTGGTGTAAAGGTCGAGAATTTTACCGAGTTCCTTCAAGCAGGAGCCACTTCAGTCGGTCTTTCAAGTAGTTTGATAGGAAGCGATAGTTCGACTGATCCTAAAACCATCTCTCAAAGAGCAAAGATGGTCATTCAAAAGTTGAGAGAATTGGAGGAATAACTAATGAAGGTGCTTTTTGTTTCGCCTGAGATGGAGCCGCTTGCTAAAGTGGGAGGGCTTGCTGATGTTGTTGGCGCCCTTCCAAAAGAGCTTGAAAACCTCGGATGTGACGTGAGAGTAATTATCCCGCATTATAACCATGTAAAAGAGAATCTAAAAAACCTTAAACTAAAAGCAAAGAATCTAAGGAAAGAAATAATAGTTTGCCTCGATTGGCTTCCCTTTAAAGGTGACGTGATGGAGGTTAATTTAAACGGACTTACCGTTTATTTACTCAGGAATGATAATTTTTTTAACCGTGAATACATATACAGTACGCCTCAGGGTGATTATCAAGATAACGACCTGAGATTTGGATTTCTTTCTCTGGGCGCCCTTGAAATAGCAAAAGCACTTGATTTCAAGCCAGATATTATCCACTGCCATGACTGGCAAACGGCGCTTGTCCCGATTTCTCTCAAATGGAGAAGGCATGTAAAAGAGGACCCATTTTTTTCAGATTCTAAAATCGTTTTTACGATTCATAATATTTCTTATCAGGGATTATTTCCAAGGGAGATATTAGAAAAGTTTGGCCTTCCCTGGTTCGTATTTACACCCCAAGGCATTGAGTTCTATGGCAAGGTAAGCCTTCTAAAAGGCGGCATAGTCTATGGAGACGCGGTTACAACCGTAAGCCCTAACTATGCCGAAGAGATAAAAACGCCTGAGTATGGAAATAGCTTGGATGGTATACTCAGATGGATTTCACAGAAATCAAATAAGCTAGTAGGGATTTTAAACGGAATTGACTATGATGCATGGGGTCCCAAGACAGATAAGGCTCTTTACGTAAACTACGGAATAGGTGACATTAATGGCAAATTAAAAAATAAATCCGAGTTGCGAAATGAGCTAGGGCTTTACGCTGAGGAAGGAAAACCGCTTCTCGGAATGGTATCGAGGCTCACAGAACAAAAGGGCATAGACCTTGTTGTTGAAGCGCTTCCACAGATTTTTGACCTTGGATTTCAGGTGGCAATTCTCGGAACAGGCGAGGAGAAATATGTGCGTATGCTTGAGAACGCTAAGTCAAGATATAAAGGAAATCTATCGGTGGTTATTGGTTTTAATAACGAAATCGCAAGAAGAATCTACGCTGGCTGTGACATGTTCCTTATGCCTTCACGGTTTGAACCATGCGGACTTGGACAGATGATTGCAATGAAGTATGGAAGCATTCCTGTTGTAAGAGGAACAGGCGGTCTCTTGGATTCAGTTAGGGACTATTCGGTTGATAGAAAGCATGGAAACGGATTTGTATTTCACCTCTTTTCGAAGGTGAGTTTCCTCGATGCTCTAACAAGAGCGCTTTTGGTATACGAAAACCGTAAGGAGTGGATAGGGCTTGTGACAAGAGCGATGAAAGAGGATTTTTCCTGGAAAAGATCGAGTGAAAAATATCTGGAGCTGTATGAGAGGTTGAAAGTCCATCTGTAGGGGCAGACCCCTGTGTCTGCCCTCATAGCAGTGGCGACCTTTAGGTCGCCATAAAGAGCATTGTAGGCATAAACTTGTTCGTGCAAAAAATAGCACAGACAAGTCTGTGCCTACAATATTTGAGCTCGTTGCCTACCCAGTTGAGTTATCTATCACCTGTTTAATAATTGAAAAACCATCAAACCTCCGAAAGCGGTTCCCTGAATTCCTCCCTCTTGATCCCCGACCTGATCGGGGATACCCCAGATCCCAATGGAATCCTAACCTGTCGTGAGCAATGTCGAACGAAGAATTCCGCTACTAATCACCCATGCTTTTTCCATCTCATAAAAAATCCTACTTAACTTCATACAGTCAAATGACGGATAATCTATTCACATATGAGGTAGATGGTAGATGGGATAGTTCATATTAAAACAAGATATACCCTCTCATCCGGTGCATTAAGACCACATCCTGTCAAAAAGGATTTCTTTACCCATTTTTTACAGCTTCCAGTAGTAGGTGTGATATTCCTTTCTACCATACTTAGCTTCATTAAGAGAGTTTTTTTTCATTCCGTTTCTTAAGATTTTATCTTGGGATTGTTCAGAAATATTCAGTAGCTGTAGGGGCGGGTCTTGCACCCGCCCTATTATTTTGTGTAACCGCAAGGGTTACCCCTACAAACGCATAGATTAGGTCAGTATTTGGTCTCTCCTGTTAGCGCTCGTGTAACCTTGATGCTTAATAGTAGCATCCTCACGAACCCTAATATCCCGGGGAAATATACGCTAAGTGGTGTCTTCGCCTCTGTGGACCCAGATACGAACGGCGCGAATGATAACATGAATAATAGTCCACTCACCTTTTCTGCCAATCTAGTAGTGAAAATAGCGGATGTGGAGGTGACCATTGACATCAAGCCGGGCGGCAATCACAACAGCATTAACCCTAACAGCGCTGAGGTGATTCCAGTAGCGATTCTGACTACATCAACCTTTGATGCTGCCTCTGTTAAACCAATAACCGTCGAGTTTAGTCCGTCAGGCGCAATGGAAATACATAATAAATGACACCTTAAGGATGCGGATGGTGACGGTGACACGGATACGATTCTCCATTTCCAGACAAAAAACACAGGCATAAATCCTGGAGACACTGAGGCATGCTTGACAGGAGAAACTATGGCTGGCGACTCCATACTCGGCTGTGATAGTATAAATACAGTTCCTTAGCAGGAGGGACGATCAGTAGCAGATAGTAAGCATTTAAGGCGGGGCGGGAGACTTCTCAGATCCGGCTCCGTCTCCTTATCATTCAGTTACAAATAGTTGATTAATTCAAATCTGTGTTAATAAACAAGATAGACGGGGTTTTCTAACCCCGTCAAGGAGAGCGGGACAAGCCTGCCCTGAGCCCTGAGCTTGACGAAGGGTCGAAGGAAATGTCCCGCCTATAGCGGAGGAAAATATGATTAACCAATCAATAACTGGAAATGTTATAATGAACAATATTAGTATTTTTTGTTTTCTACTCCTCTCTTTCTTGCGCAAATCCTACATCTTTGCGGGAATCTTATAATTGCTGAATCTCTTGGGAAAATTGAGCCAAGAGACCAATCGAGAGCAACTTGGAGTTGCTTTTTGAGACCTACAAGTTTAAGTAGATGCACTGCATTCCACAGCAACCATGCAATGAAACCCACAAACTTAAATCCTTTGATGTTTATCACCGCATCATTCATCCCAAGAGAAATCAGCATTCCAGAGGGAGTAAATAGGTATTTTTCTAAAGGTCTATTTTCTATTGAATTAACAATGTTCCTTGCCGCTATCCTTCCCTGATGGATTGCCACAGGTGCTATTGGCTGAGATGATTTTGCAGGGGTTTCTCTATCAACTATGGCATTATCACCAATAGCGTAAGCCTCTGGGAACTCTTGTATCTGCAAATAATCGTTCACCAGTATTCTTCCAAATTTTCCTTTTCTTACCGTCAAGGAATCTGATATAGGGTTTGCTCTTACGCCTGCTGTCCAGATCACTATTCCTGTTCTCAAGATATATTGATTATTAATTTCTACACCGTTTTCAGTACACTTTGTAACCTTAGAATCTGTCCTAACCTCGATGCCTCCTTTTTGTAGTTTCGCTCTTGCCCTTTTAGCTAGCTCTGGATCAACACCTTCAAGAATTTCTCTACTTACTTCGAGTAGCGCTATTCTTACATCGTTTAACCTTATCCCTTTATAGTTTTTTATGACGTAACGGCAGATAAAATCTCTCAATTCCGTTGTTAATTCAACCCCTGTATAGCCGCCTCCTACTATTAGAAACGTGAGCATCTCATTTTTTAAAGTTATATCATGCTCGTGGTCGGCGTGCTCAAGCATGTCAATGATGTGGTCCCTTAATTCTGCAGAATCCTGCAGGGTTTTAAGAGCAAAGGTATGACTTTCAGCACCCGGCACGTTGAAATAATTGGTTGTACCACCTATTGCTATAACAAGATAATCACAAGAGAGTTCACCCTCTGAAAGTCTTATTAATTTCCTATCAAGGTCTATTCCAGTTACTGAATCCCGAATAAACCTAAATTTTTTGTCCCTTCGGATATCTCTTATTGTCTGAATTATGTGTCTTGGCTCTATGTATGAAGAAACAATCTGAGGAAGTAAAGGGGTGAATAAGGTATAATTCTGATTGCTTACAAGGGTTATTTCCACATCTTTTCTTTTGCCGAGTCGAGACTCAAGGGTTAGTACAGCTTCCATCCCTCCAAACCCAGAACCCAACACAACTACCTTTATCATTTTAGAAATTACCCCAGGAGATGATCCGCTCAAGAATGATTTTAATTACTGGAAGGTTTAATCCAGATAGTTTCATGTCTCCATACTGAGGATACTTTTCTGAGAGTAGTCTCAATGAATTCTGATATTCCTCCCCCGACTCTATTATCTCAGCTCTCCCATTAATGATGACGTAATAGAGCTTGGTCCAATCCTCGTAATACTCATCAATTACAAGCGATACATTTGGATTTTCAATTATATTCCTAATCCTCCTTAGCTCTTTTGGAGAGGCACGCTTTGGCTTTTTATCTATCGGTGTGTAAATAAACCTTCCATCAAAATAGTAGCATATGGGGACTACTAACGGCCTTCCTAATCCGTCTACTGTTGCCAATCTTGCAACCTTGTGTGATTTTATAAACTCAATTTCTTTATCCTTTGGTTTAATCATAGGACCGGCTTGTCAGTCTCAACACACTTACCATCAAACTTGAATTATTTATGGAGTATTTTATAATAGTTTTTTCATAACAGGAAGGCTTACAGCACTTTCATTTCTTTAAAATCAATGGAACATACAAAGATATTTAGCGGTACATCAAATATCCCCCTTTCCGAGGCTGTGTGCAAGTACCTGGATGTTCCGCTTGGGAAGGCTGAGATCAGAAGGTTCAGCGACGGTGAGATATTCACAGAGATCTCAGAAAGCGTCAGGGGATCGCATGTCTTTGTCATCCAGTCAACCTGTCCTCCTGTAAATGAGCATATAATGGAACTCCTTATTATCACAGATGCATTAAAAAGGGCATCGGCAAGGGCAATTACTGCTGTTATTCCATACTATGGCTACGCCAGGCAGGATAGGAAGGTTCAACCAAGGGCTCCAATCTCAGCAAAGCTCGTTGCAGACATTATCGTTAAGGCGGGTATAAGCAGGGTTGTAACAGTTGATCTTCATGCAGGGCAGATTCAGGGTTTTTTTGATGTTCCCGTTGATCATCTTTATGCAGCCCCTGTCTTTATAAGCTATTTAAAAAAGAAATTCAATAAAGATGAAATAGTCGTGGTATCACCAGATGCTGGTGGGCTAGAAAGAGCGGGAGAATATGCAAAGAGGCTTGATGCCAAACTCGCTGTGACATATAAAAGGAGACCGGGACCGAATGAAGCCAAGATAACGCATGTTATTGGAGAGGTCAGAGGGAAAACAGTAGTTATAATTGATGATATGGTAGACACCGCTGGAACAGCCATACAAGCCGCCCAAGCCTTAGCGAGAGAAGGCGCAAGGCATGTAACGCTATGCTGTACTCACGGTGTGTTTTCAGGAAACGCCCCCCAAAAGATTGAAAATTCTGTACTAGAAGAGGTAATCATAACAGATACAATTCAACTTAGGGAAGAAACAAAGAGGAGTAAAAAGATTAAGGTCCTTAGCATTGCAGAACTCCTAGGTGAAGCCATACGTAGGATAGCCGCAGGAGATTCAATAAGCACACTATTTACTTAATTGAAGGAGTCAAACCGTGGCACAAAGTACATTATTTGTCATGAAGAGAAATAGAGTGGGAAAGGGTGTTGCAAAAAAGATCAGAAAAGAAGGTGCAATCCCTGCCATATTCTATGGAAGAGAGACCGATCCTATTCCATTAACGGTAAACCCTCTTGATCTTAAAAAAGCCCTTTCCACAGAAGCCGGAGAGAATACCCTTCTGGAGCTTCACATAAAAGGTGACGGAGATGAAATAACAAAGATCGCTTTACTTCGCGATGTACAATATGACCATCTCAAGAGCCTTCCTATACATTTTGACTTTCAAGAGGTTCAGATGAAGGAGCTAATAACAGTAAAAGTTCCTATTAGAATTGTAGGTAGGGCTCAAGGAGTTCATGAAGGAGGAATTCTTGAAGAAATACTGAGAGAAATCGAGGTTGAATGTCTTCCTACTGCAATTCCTAACGTTATTGATGTTGATGTATCTCAACTTGGTATAGGTTATTCAATACACATCAGCGATTTGAGTCTCTCCGAGGGAGTTACAGTCCTTCACGAACCTGAGGAGACAATCGTAACGATTCTTTCACCTGTAATGGAAGAAGTAAAACCCGTTGCTCCTGCCGAGGTCATAGCTCCGACTGAGGCTGAAGAGGGAGAAGCCAAAGCCGAAACCGAGAAAGAAGAGGCTGAGGAATAGTCTGAATAATGATTTTGGTTGCTGGACTAGGGAATCCAGGAAAGGGATATGCTTCCTCAAGGCACAACATTGGCTTTATAGTTATAGATGAGCTTGCGAAAAGACTTGGCGTAAGTGTTAAGAAGAAGGGGTTTAGAAGTCACTACGCCCAAGCACCTATTGACGAAAAGAAACTAATACTCCTAAAACCGGATACCTACATGAACCGAAGTGGAGAGGCTCTTTCAGAGGCTGCAGAATTTTTTAAAATACCTGCGAAAGATATAATCGTTGTCTATGATGAAATGGACCTATCACTTGGAAGTATAAAGGTAAAAGTCGGGGGAGGAAGCGCAGGACATAAGGGAATCCAGTCCATAATAAACTCACTTGGAGATAGTGACTTTATAAGGGTAAGAGTAGGGATAGGAAAACCAGTTCAAAAGTCTGAGGTCATTGACCATGTACTTTCACAGTTTGAAAAAGAAGAGAAAAAGTTAGCCAAAGAGCTGATAGTTAGAGTTGCAGATGCAGTTATAGAAATCGTCCTAAGGGGTGCGGAAAGCGCTATGAATAAGTTCAATAAAAAACCCGAAGTAACATCTCAGCCACGAAAATGCGGGTAGTGGTCAGGCATTTCGGCGAAGCCAATTGACACAAATTAACTCGAATGAAAACAGGATGTACGATACAGGATGCACGTAAAAACTTCATGTATCATGAATCATGCATCACTTATGTAAGTTTCGCATTCATTTGTGGCTAAATAGTCACAAAAAGATGGGTAGACATGAATCTTAGCTGCGGAATTGTGGGACTGCCTAATGCAGGAAAATCTACTATATTTAATGCCCTAACATCTGCTAAAGCACTTGTAGCTAACTATCCCTTTACTACAATTGATCCAAACGTAGGAATTGTTAATGTCCCTGATGAAAGGCTGAGTAAATTGGCAGAGATTATAAAACCCGATAGGACCATCCCAGCCACAATTAAAATCATTGACATCGCAGGACTCGTAAAGGGAGCAAGTAAAGGTGAAGGTCTTGGAAATAGATTTCTTGCGCATATTCGAGAGGTAGATGCTGTAATTCATGTTGTAAGGTGCTTTGAGTCTCAGGTCCCACACATTTTTGAAAGTATTGATCCTAAGCGAGATGTAGATGTAATAAATCTTGAACTTCTACTTTCCGATCTTGACACCGTTGAGAAAAGAATCGTAAAACTAGAAAAGGCTTCAAAATCCGGAAATAAAGAAGCACTGGCAGAGCTCAGTTTGTTGGAACGCTTAAAAACCCATATATCTCAGGGAAAATCGGCTAGACTATTTATAACCAAGGGAGATATAGATGAAAAGATTCTGGGCGAGTTAAACCTTCTTACGATTAAACCAGTTCTTTATGTAGCGAACCTTGAAGAAAAAGAAGGACATGAATTTCGTATTGAAACATTAAGGAATATAGCAGAAGAGGAAAAAGCCGGACTTATTGAAATCCTAGGCAAACTTGAGGCCGAACTATCGGAATTCTCAGAAGAAGAATCGAAGGCCTTTCTAAGTGATATGGGTCTAACTGAGTCTGGACTTAGAAGGCTCATAAAAGCGGCATACAAGTTACTCAATCTTATAACGTTTTACACGACAAATGGAATAGAGCTTCGAGCATGGACAGTAAAAAAGGGGACTTATGCTCCAAAAGCCGCAGGAAAGATACATAGTGATTTTGAAAAGGGGTTTATCAAAGCTGAGGTAGTATCATATGAGGATTTTATAAGGTCTCGTTCTGACACAGCTGCAAGAGAATCAGGACTCTTAAGGATAGAAGGCAAAGACTATCAAATTCAGGATGGGGATATGGTATATTTTAGGTTCAAAAGTTAAACCCGTTACTCTTAGCTTATGATTCAAATCATAAGCATAGGGTCGGAAAGTCCAAAATGGGAGGTATTTTAATGACAGAGCTAAACTATTATGAGACGCTTTACCTGATCCGACCAGACCTAACAGAGGATGAACTAGGTAAAGTCCAGGGAAAGCTAAAGGAGGCCATAGCAAATAATGAGGGGGAGATTTATAAATCTGAGAAATGGTCTGAGCGAAACCTCGCATATAGGATCGGAAGGTTTACAAAGGGAGTTTACCATATTCTTATTTACAAGGCCTTTCCAAGCGTTGTAGCTGAAGTGGAGAAAAACCTCAGGTTCTTTAACACCGATGTGCTCAGATTTATGACTGTTAGGATAAAAAAGGAGACAGCCCTAAGTGAGAAAGCCGCTTCAGAAATGCATTTAGAAGAGGGAGGCTCATAAAAGATGGAAAGAGAAAATACAAAAGAAAAAAAGTATTTTGTGAGAAAGAAGGTATGCAGATTCTGTATGGAAGCATTAGAAGTAGATTATAAAAGGGTTGATCTTCTCTCACAGTTTATAACTGAACGAAAGAAAATAGTGCCAAGAAGAAGTTCGGGACTCTGTGCATACCATCAAAGGGAACTTGCTTCAGCAATAAAGAGGGCACGTGTTATGGCTCTTCTTCCGTTCACAGTGCTTCACTAGAACTAGTGCCAAGTCAATTTTTGTCACGAATGTAATTACGTAGGGACAGAACTATGTGCATCAGTGTTAACTTAAGGGATGAGAGGCAATTGTGGCATTCGAATGGAAATTTAGTAAGTCAGACGGGGCTTTCAATAGACGGCACTTTCTAGTCCCGTATTGGCAAGCGGGGTTGGAAAACCCCGCCTATCTGGGTTTTGATTATCAAACCCTTACTCCTGTATCCCAGAATTTGCTTAAGTTGACACATCTAAAAAAACATCCTGTCCCAACCAAAATAGTAGGAGGAATGAGAAATGAAGGTAATTCTTATTGCCGATGTTGAATCGATTGGGAAAAGGGGGGAAATAAAAGAGGTAAAAGATGGGTTTGCAAGAAACTTTCTTTTTCCAAAAAAATTCGCAATTGTGGCAACCCAGGGAAACCTTAAAGTCTGGGGACAGCAAAAGCAGGCCATAAAGAAAAAAGAGGATAAGGAAAGAACTGAGGCTGCAGGTTTAGCAGACAAACTTCGCGGGGCCATCTGTATTATTCCTGTAAAAGTTGGAGAAGAAGACAAATTATTTGGGTCGGTGACCTCTCAAAATATATCCGACTCCCTTACAAAACTTGGTTTTGAGATTTTAAAAAGGGATATTGAGCTTGAGTCGCCGATTAAAACCCTAGGAGTTCACGAGGTTCCTGTAAGACTTCACCATGACGTAACTATAGACATTAGGGTTGAAGTTATAAAAGAAGAAGGATAAGAATTCGTGGTTCGTGGATCGGGTATTGTACATCGGGATTTGTAACTCGTGTTTCGCGCATTACATTCGAACCACGAGCCACGAACACTGAATCACGAGTCACTAACCACGATTCACGTTCACTCCAGTGACATCATCTCTTGAAGAGTAACCTTCTTGTATCCAGCCGGGGCTTGAAATTCAGTTTCCGATACGTTAGCTGTTGTAACCTTTACTATCTCCTCAACAAAGACGCTACTTCCGGATGAATAATCCACCGATCTCATAGGAAACCCTGACTCGTATATCTGTTTGAAAACCATTTCCTCATCATCTTGATTAGAATCCCCACCGGCTGCACTTTTTATCTTTTCCAATTCCTTAATATAGCTAGCCATCTTTCCTGGATCGAGTTCATTATTTGGTATAACTTCCTTACTCGCCCATATTTCCTGGTTGAGTTTTCCATCTTCGTAAATTTCGTATTTCTGAGATGTGTACCCTGCAATCTTCTCTTGTATACCTGTTCGTTTTAAAGTCAACTTCTTTGGTTTCGACTGAGATTTCATAAACTCTTCTAGCTTAGCCCTTTGTTCAGGTGGAAGCTTAGAAATTTGGACTTCCAATGCAGACCTCATCTCATCCGGTTTCGCCACAACATATCTTTTGTTATCGTTATCAACTTGAATCATCTCACCAGTATTTAAGTCGAATATAACCACCCCGGATCCTTTTTCCTGAATGGCCTTGATTTTATTATTAGATACATAGATTATTCCCTTCTCTTTCTGGTCGCTTCCTTTTTCATATCTTATCTGCTCCATAATAAGCCCACCATATGCATCTGTAACCAATCCAACTGCAATCATTGTAGTCACTAGAAAAGAAAGGTATACCTTTTTAATAGTTATATTCATTTTATATAACGCCTCCTTAAATTTTTATTAACTTTATGCTAATTGGTTATTATAAAGCAATTTAATAATCTATAACCGTTTTGTGTTTGTCAATATCTCTGCTTCTCAACTTGACGACTTATATACTTGTGATAGGATTAGGATTTAATAAGTGAGCTAACTTCAGGGGAGGTGAATATATTATGGCTGAAAGACAAAGGCTTTTTGCACCTGTAGGCGAGAAGGAGATTACTAGAGCCATAGTGGATGAGTTCTCAAAAGAATTTTTAGACTATGTAACAAGCGATGTGATTGTTGTGGGTGGAGGCCCTAGCGGTCTAGTTGCGGCTAAAGACATTGCAAAGAAAAAATATAAAGTACTTCTTGTGGAAAGGATGAATTACCTAGGTGGTGGATTCTGGATTGGGGGATACCTGATGAATAAAGTCACAGTCAGAGATCCAGGCCAAAAGGTGCTTGACGAAATAGAGGTTCCATACAAAGAGGTTTCCGACGGGCTTTATGTTGCCGACGGTCCTTATGCTTGTTCAAAACTAATAGCAGCAACATGTGAGGCAGGGGTTAAGGTTGCAAATATGACTATGTTTGATGACCTTGTTTACAGGGAAAATGGGCGTGTTGCAGGGGTTGTTGTAAACTGGACTCCTATTTCAAATATGCCAAAGGAGATCACGTGCCTAGATCCAATTGCACTTGAGGCAAAGCTCGTCATTGACGCTACTGGGCATGACGCTTACCTTATCTCTAGACTTGCTAAACAAGGACTCTATAATAAGCTCCCTGGACACGGCTCCATGTGGGTAGAAAAATCCGAGGATGCCTTAGTAGAATATACAGGTGAAGTAGCACCTGGTTTGATTGCCTGTGGAATGGCTGTGAACACCGCGTTTGGTCTTCCTAGAATGGGACCAACCTTCGGCGGAATGCTTCTTTCGGGAAAAAAGGCTGCAGAGGTTGCTATTCGCAGGCTTCAAGAACAGGCAAGAGCATAAGAGTTAACTTTAAATTCTTAGGATAGGGGGGGTTCCAACCCCCGCCTGCCTCATCTACTATATTACCGAATCTGGATAGAAATATAGCATTAAATTCGTAGGGGCAATCCTTGCGATTGCCCAAATTAGGGCAGGTGCAAGACCTACATGATAAAGAAATCAAGCAGTCCCTTTAACGACGGTTAGCACTATGTATTTTCTGCCAGTCCCAGAATAACATCCCTATGTTCCTCACACAGTTTTCCCTCAATCTGAGCCTTTAGAACCTCTTCCTGCCAGTGGGAATTATAAAGACAGCATGAAGAATTATCACAGAAAGCATTTCCAGTGAGCTCATAAAAAATCGCCTGAAGAACATAAGGAGCTAAGACTGAACTAATTCTAGGATCTTCGTATTCGATAAATCTCCCCTTATAGATAAGGTCAAGCTCACTCAGGTCTTTTCCTGCTTGTCTAAAGCTGGCTTTAAGCCAGTAGTACTCCTTTGGTCTTGCGGGTGCTTCTACTATTCCAGAAGTTGAAATTAAAGAAGGAAGACCAGTTAGAACCACTCTTGCATGATACCTATTTGTCTCATAAGTTCCAAAAAGCCTACTAGTAAAGATTATTTGAATAAAACTGCCATTAAACTCAAACGGATTTTTGGAAGCCATGATCTTGTAAAAAATCCTCTGAAGCCATAGCCCATCGGAGAGTAGGGGCAATTCATGAATAGTGCGGGTAGTGGGTAGGGCACTATCGGTGTAGCCAAAATGCAGGTGGCGGTCTGGCATTTCGGCGAAGCCAATTGCCCCTACTTCCAAATAACTTCCCTCTCCTTTAAGTCTTCTTAGCTCTACATCAATTTCTCCATAAATCGGTTCGCGGATTTCATCTATAGGAGATTCTATGTCCAAAACCCTTGTTCCTGCAATTCTTCTTGCTAACTCTAAAGCTTCTTCTTTAGAAAGAGCTAAAAATTCAAAAAGGTCTCCTCGGTACTCAGCAGAAAATCCATAACAACTAATATAGTTAATTATCTCAGGAATTGACAATGATTTTGACGGTTGGTCTGAATAGATGAAAATCCCTTTGATTTTAGCCATGACTGCGATAGTACAATAATACAGTCCATAGTAGGAGCGTATCGCAATGCACCCCTACAGTTAGCCTTATATTGACATTACACGTTGATTGCATTTGTTAAATTGATAATAGTTAATAACCTAAATGGGTAGGCAACGAGTCTTGCTCGTTGCCACCACCTAGCTCACCAGCACGACTGGCGGGCTATGCTAATGTTTATTACCGATTAAATTTTTTAAGAAGAAATCTCAGCAATAACCTCTAATTCAACAGGAGCATCCAGAGGCAGCTCATAAACACCAACAGTGGCACGGGCGTGTTTACCCATATCTCCAAAGATGTCGTAAAAGAATTCTGATGCCCCATTTATAACCTTAGCCTGCAAATTAAATCCCGGAGCGCTAGCGACATAACCGGTCACTTTAACGATTTTTCTGATTCTACCTAGGTCGGCAAGCTCACTCTTCATAACAGAAAGAGAATTAATAGCAGCAAGCCTTGCCGCCATCACCCCCTCTTCAAGTGAGACCTCTTTTCCAACCTTCCCTTTGTATAAAAGCTTCTCCCCTTTTAAAGGAAGCTGACCGGAGATAAATATAAGATTCCCTGATATAACAGCATGCTGATAATGGCCTTGTGGCTTTGGAGGAGTATTTATTTCAATCCCAAGCTCTCTCAGCCTTTCCTCAACCCTTGCCATTCCCTCCAACCTTAAGAGCCGAGTAAATAGTATTCTTACCTCTTTTTACGAGTAAAAGGGCAGTTTCACCATTTTTGATTGAGTCAATAGCTTTTCTGTAATCATCAAGGTTCCTGATTTGCTTCTTATTTATTTCGAGAATCAAATCTCCCACACGCAGCCCTGCTTCTTGGGCAGGCCCCCTTGAATCCACATTGGTTATAATAACACCTTCAGAATCTTCAATCCTAAGACGCCTCTGTATTTGAGGGTTGACCTCTTGGACAACTAGACCTAGGTTCTGTTCAACTTCCTCTCCTCCTGGAATACCTGATTTAGCAATTTCTTCAGGCTGCTCTGCTACCTTTAATCTTGCAGTTTTTTCTTTCCCGTTTCGTAAGTAAGTTAATTGAACTTCCGTTCCAGGCGGCATAGCTGCAACTAGTTTTGGTAATTCCTGCATCTCATTAATTGCTTGTCCATTAAATTGAGTAATAATATCCTGTCTTTGGATACCGGCTTTTGCAGCAGGTCCACCAGGAGTTACATCCGATACTAGTGCACCCTTAGGCTCGGGAAGTTTCAAACCCTCTGCAATCTCCGGGGTTATCTGTTGAACCAACACACCAAGCCATCCGCGTACTACCTTTCCCGTATCCTTTAGTTGGTTAATTATGTTCTTTGCAAGATCAATCGGGATTGCGAATCCTATACCTTGCCCACCTGCAATTATAGCAGTATTTACACCAACAACCTGTCCTTGAAGATTAAAAAGCGGACCCCCACTATTCCCTGGATTTATCGCAGCGTCAGTTTGAATAAAATCGTCATAAGCGCCTAGACCAAGAGACCTACCCTTTGCACTGACTATGCCTACAGTAACTGTATGTCCTAATCCAAATGGATTTCCAACTGCTATAACCCAATCACCGATTTCTAGTTTTTCAGAATCTCCAAGGCTAACTGCAGGTAGTTTATGTTTGGGATTTATCTTAAGAAGCGCAACATCGGTCTTTGGGTCTTTACCTATAACCTTGGCATCGTACTTTTGTCCATCCTCAAGGATTACGTCAATATCAGTGGCCTTCTCGACTACATGATTATTTGTCACAATATATCCATCTTCTGTTAAAACAAACCCCGAACCGAGCCCTCTTTGTCTGAATTCCCTCTGAGGAAGGTCCCCAAAGAATCTTTTGAAGAATTCTTCAAATGGGTCCTGCTGACCACCTCCAAATGGTGATGGAGATGTCCCTTTTCCCATTACACTTGTAGTACTTATATTTACAACAGATGGCTTTAACCTCTTAACCTGTTCGGCTAAAGATGTAAGATCCGTAGCCTGTATTTCCAGGCTCGGAAATAATGATATAACAACCGATAGACAGCTAAGAAATATGATATTCAATTGTACAAATCTTCTCATGTTTTGACAACCTCCGAATAATAAAAAAAGGATATATTAGAGTCGAGTGAAGTCAAGTAAAAGTTATAGACGATACTCTACCTAGAAAATAATTATTGGGTTCTGTAAGTATATATTTGCAAGTTCAATTCAGTATTAGCTCACTCAGGGCTTGAATTGCAAGATGTGTAACACATTGCCTCTACCTCAACCTCCTGTAGTAAAGCTCCATGGATACAAGACGGGCAATCAGGAGGACTGGAAAGAGTTGACCTATCAACGCCTCGAGCATAGCCAACGTGCGGGCAACAGGATGCACTGCAGTGATGTCGCCATAGCCAACCGTAGTAAGTGTGATATAGCTGAAGTATTCGAGTCTTGCCGTGAAATCATAGTCTCGCTCTGGAACCGGGAAGTCTACAAATTTGAAAGATTCCGGCTGGTACAGTGCAACCAGTTTATATGCGAAGGCCCAAATCAACCCGAGCAGCAGATAAACAACAACGGCCCCGCTGATTCTTTGCATAGTGATCGGCCCTTCACGAAAAACCTGGAGTAGCACTACAACCGCGAGCAAGCCCAAGAACACAATAGATAGGAAGGTATCCAAGGTCATTAAGCCCGTACCAGGAACAAAGTTCTTCACCCATCTGACGAGGAAGGTTGCTATAGCGAATACTACAGATAGCAAAGTAATAAATCGGCTTTTAGCTACAGCCATGACTCCTGAGATGAGGATAAGCGAGAAGAGAAGGTCGCGAAGAAAGAATGCACGGAGTACACCCAGTTCGGACAGTGGATTGAGGACAAATATGTTGATAAAAAGCAGCCCTAGTAGAACGGTCAGGCTTCGATCGGTTGACCAGAATCGGGAGAAGATGTGAGTTACTTTTCTCATGCGTTGTCCCTCATTGGCTCTCTAATTAGATTACATTCGAATGAGCAATTGTGTCTGTGATGGCAGTTGCTTAAGGCGCAGTCGTCATTGCAGGCAAGGCGGCACTTCTCACTTTTCACTTGCTGCACTACTTTCTTTCAATATATAAGCCATCATCTTTCTAGCGCTTATACAACCAACAATGCGCCTAATTTGTTTTTGATCAACAACAGGAATCCATTTAATTTTGTAATCCTTTAGGGTGGCTGCCGCTGACAAACTGGAGTCTTCGAGGGAAATCGCAACTGGATCTCTTGTCATGAATTCTGTTACAGGTGTTTCCTTTTTGTCACCAGAAGAAAGGGCACGCTTTCTCATGGCTCTCGAAGAGGAAGTTAACAAATGATGAATTGTATGATTTTTTTCACAATGAATTACCCCCTTATTAACTTAGCTAATACAAGTCCTAGATACTAGCAAAGAAATCTAAAAAGTAAATCCAACACTCTGGTTGGTGTCGCTTAACGTCTCGGTTCCTTGCACGGTGATGTTCCGTTCGTTAGCGGTTTAGTTGCTCATGTTTATTACCACTTTCTTGTTTGAATCCTAGACAACAAGATTATAGAATCAAATACCTCTTCAGAACATAAATGCAATACCAATCTGCGGTCCATACGTCCATGTGTTCTACTCAAAGCGATCAATACCGTTTCCATCATCGTAGTCAACATACAGGACACGGTATCCAATAACTGGAGTTATTCTATAGGGTAATTCACAATCAATATAAATAACCAGATTCCAGGTGAAGTCCTAGGAAAAACTAAATCCAAAACCCCCTACATCGCTTCTAAGCACAAAAATTAGCTTTTTAATTAAGTCCAAACTAATCCGTCCACCTATGAAAATATCAAGCCAGTCCTTATCACCATCAACCTCCGATCACGTCCCTGGGGATATACCATCAAGGTCTATTTCTATATCTAAATATGTATAACGACCGCCGGCAAGCACATCTAAAGTAAGTGACGGTTTTACTCTTTGGACGAAATTATTGTAGGGACTTCCAATATTCGCAGATCTTCATTTTATGGAAAAACAATCTACTTCGGAAACAGGAACTGTATCGTGAAACGAAGCGTCGAGTCAGGACCGCCTTCAGGTCTCTCCACATTGTAAAATGCCTGTACATTGGCATTCATCGGCTGTTTGGCTATTTTGAAAACCTTCCCCAAACCGCCACCTATCGGGATCACCCATCTGTTGTCGTTTTCAACCTCCCAATTCGCCGTGATTATTGGCGCACTAGTAAAATACCAACCTTCAGGAAGGTTGTAATTTACGAAAGGCTGCAGGAGAAACTGATTGACTTTCGGGCGATCTCCTTCACCCGCGACTGACCAGAGGTTATTGACAAGGAATCCCGTAACCACATTGCCAGGCATTACCAACACCACCAGGGATGGACCTAGGCTCAGCTTACCCGTGCCGAGCACATCATCAGTGGCAGTGGGAAATGAAATGATTGGTCCCACACCCCAGATGAGTTTTCCTGCTTTAGCTGGAGAGATAAAAAATGTAGTGTTAATGTCTCCAAGCCCAAATTTGTCATTCATTCCCGGCGCAAGTGGCGGTTGGTAGATTATCGGGGCTATTGTCCGGTTTATCAGGTTAACAGGACCTAAATTAATCGGAATTACGGGCTGTATGTTCAGGATGTTCTGTTCTTTATTGTCATTCGGCCCAAGACCAAAGTTCGTGTTGTTCTGGAAGGGAAGGCTAATTAGGTCTGCTACCGGATTCTGAGTAGCCTTTGCAAGGTCAGACTCAGATTCCGTTTTAGAAACCGGATCCTCCGCCATCACTTTTTCATAACTTGCGAAGAAAACCAGCACACAAGCAAGCACACAATTAAGGGCTTTTTGTTTCTTATTCATCAACCCTCCTCCTTTTCGATGAAGCAACCACGCATTGCTATTGGCTTTGGATTTCCTTTATTGCTTCACAGACCCTTTGACTTTCTCTTTGAGCTGCCTTTGCTCGACGATCAGCTTGTACGCAATGTAATACTTATAGATGTTGCTTACGTATTGCACTGTTTCCCTTCCAATCTCTTTGGCGACCACAAGCTCTACATTGTTAAACCATACGTTAGGATTAAGCCCCTTCTGCGCCGCCTGCTTCCTCAGCTTGGCGATCTTGTTTGGCCCGGCATTGTAGGAAGCAAAAGCAAAGAGCGCCTTGTTGATTTGATCCATCTGGGCGTCTTTGAAATATTCATCCATCATGAATCGCATGTATTTGACGCCTGCATGGATGTTGTTCTCCTGGTTTTCTATGTTCGGGATATTTACATGTGGATCCCTGGCAGTAGAGGGCAACATCTGCATGATTCCGATGGCCCCAACGGGACTCCTCACACCCTGATCCAATCCCGACTCCTGATAACCCTGGGCTCCCACCATGAGATAGTCAAAGCCATATTGCCCACTGTACTCCTTGAAGAAATTCACCGTTTGTTGAAACTTTGTAAGCTCCTGTTCTGTGGTGGAGTTTTTCACCCACTTGGTGCTCCGCAAATAGCGCTGAAACAACATATTGCCCATCATGGTATCTTTCTTATGTTTCTTTACAAAAGCATTCACCACATTTTTCAGCTTTGGGCTGTCTTTCCGAATAGCCCAAGCAATCTCGCCCCCTGTGCGGACAGCTATATCCTCGTGAACAACGATTTTATCAAAGATCTGAGCCCAGAACTGAGCCTTATGGCTATCCACAACCACCATGGGAATAAGGCCTGCGTTCACCATTTCAAGCAGGTCTTCGTCTTCTAAATTCTCAACAGCAGGGGGCAGTTTCATAAGAGGCTTACCTGCTTTCCTGAAAGATTCGTTGAGTTGTTTAAGGCTCTGGTAATAACTGCTAGAAGTTCTCACGTAGATCTCCTTTCCTACGAGATCATCCAGCACTTTCACCGGAGGAGCGCTAGGACCAGTGACAATAAGCTCACTCACATCCGTGAGGAATGGGTCGGAGAAGTCCGCCTCTTTAAGGCGTTCCGGTGTTATAGTCAAATTAGACGCCGCTATATCTCCACGGCCCTCAAGCAGGGCGGGTATGAGCTCGTCCCGTCTCACCGGGACAAAGACAACGTTTATTTTCAGCGTTTTGTCTTTCTGGTCCTTATTGATTTCTTCCTCAAACAATTTTCCAAGCTCATAGCCAATACCCTTCTGGTCAGCCTTATCCACGAAATAGAATGTCTTGCTGTACACCACAATAAAACGAACCACCCGTCGCTTGGCCATTCCGTCGTAATCCCCTTTCCAGGGTTTTGTCAACAATTCCTCTTGGGCAGAAACAAGCTGACTCTGAAATAAAATCAGAAATAATAGAATCGTTCTTTGAATCATTAATCTCATGCTACGCACCTCCGAGGCTGTCGTCAAGGCGTCACAATGTTGAACCAGAACGGATAGCTCGAGCAGCCCGAGGAACTCGGTAAATGCCTCGGGCCGACCCTCGATCTTTAGCTCACCTGAATTGATCTTTTCGTCGAGCGTCGCTTGGCCAAGCGGAATGTCGTCAAGCGTGGCCTTAGTGAGCGTTAGCGATGCGTCCGCGCTAGCAACCGGCTTGGTGGAGTAATTTAGCACTCCGTTCTCGACCACGAGTGCATACTGCTTGCCCAGGTCAGTGAAGTTTACGTTAAGCGCGATCTTCTTGCTCTATCGAAATCCTTCTTCGTATTAACTACAATCCAACCGCGCTGTTGGGTTTCTAACGCTCTGTACAGTTTCATGGCTTGTCCTCCCGCAACCTGTCGAGGCGGCGACAGGTTGACTGTCGCCTACTCCGTGTCGCATTCATCATATCAATGTTAAACATGTTCACCACGGCGTTCGCAGCGAATCAGTTCTTGCCGCCGGTAGTCTCAGACAGCTTCTGCATTACCTGATCCATGCTGAAGCTGGCAGGCTTCTGGCGTGGCGGGAATTCCTTGAAGCTCGACACCCACTGCGTCACGTAGGCTTGGGCTGGAACAAGCAGGAAGACGTGGTCGATCAACCACCTGTCGTAGAGGATGGACTCCTCATCGGCCCTCTCGAAGGGGTCGCTCCGGAGGTTAAAGATCTTGGGAACGCGGAGCTGGACGAAGGGCTCCACCCAGACATCGAAGCTGTGGGCGCGTTGCTCGGCGAACACGACCTTCCAATTCATGAAGCGGAGGGCTACCAGGTTGCCATCGTCGTTCCAGTAGAGGAAGTCCTTCCGGGGCGATTCCTCGGTTTCACCCTTCAGATACGGCAGGAGGTTGTAGCCGTCGAGGTGGACCTTGTAGTTGCGTCCGCCGATGTTGTATCCTTTCTTCAGCTTCTCCACGATGTTCGGCTCGCCGATGGCGGCCAGGAGTGTGGGAATCATGTCCTCATGCGCGCCGATGCCGTTGGCCACCGTGCTGGGTTTAATGACGCCGGGCCACCTGATGATGCAGGGCACACGGTAACCGCCTTCCCAGTTGGTGTTCTTCTCTCCGCGGAAAGGCGTCGTACCGCCGTCGGGCCAACTCATTACCTCGGCGCCGTTGTCCGTCGAATACATAACAATCGTGTTGTCTGCGATGCCCAGCTCGTCGAGCTTCTTGAGCAACTGTCCGACCATGGCGTCGTGCTCGACCATGCCGTCGGCATAGATTCCGAGGCCAGTCTTGCCATCGGAATCTGGCTTCAAGTGCGTCCAGATGTGCATGCGGGTGGAGTTCCACCAGAGAAAGAAGGGTTTGTTCGACTTGTGCGCGCGATCTATGAAGTCGAGTGCGGCGGCGGTGACTTCCTCATCCACGGTCTCCATGCGCTTTTTGGTCAGTGGGCCGGTGTTCTCGATTTTACCGCCGGCGTAGGAGTGGATCACGCCGCGTGGACCGAACTTTTTCTTGAACGCCGGATCCTTCGGATAATCAGGAAGTTCCGGTTCCTCTTCAGCGTTGAGATGGTAGAGGTTGCCCATGAACTCATCGAAGCCGTGGGCGGTGGGCAGGTGCTCATCGCGGTCGCCGACGTGGTTCTTGCCAAACTGGGCAGTCATATAACCGTATGGCTTGAGCAGCTCAGCGATTGTAGGATCCTCCTTCTTTAGGCCGAGCTCAGCCCCGGGCAAGCCGACCTTAGTGAGGCCGGTGCGGACGGGCGACTGGCCGGTGAGGAAGGCCGCGCGGCCAGCGGTGCAGCTCTGCTGACCATACCAGTCGGTAAACATCGCACCCTCGCGAGCGAGACGATCAATGTTCGGCGTCTTGTAGCCCATGATACCGCGGTGATAGGCGCTGGGGTTAAACCAGCCGATATCATCACCCCAGATGATGAGGATGTTAGGCTTGCCGTTAGTGCTCTTTGATGTTGTCTCCGGCCGTTGAGCAACCACAGGTCCCTGCTCCGGCGCGAGATTCGCTGTTTTGGCTTGTTCACCCGTTTCCAACTTGGTTTGCTTTTCGCTCTCAACCTTCTCACCGTATGCTTTCTCCTGCGAACATGCATGGGAGAAGAAAATGAGCGTTATTAGCAAAACCGCAAATCCTAGAAAAGAGAAATTCCTCTTTGAATTCATGTTACACCTCCTATTTTTGTTTTTTCCTCTATTTTAATTTCGGTCCTTCTTCAAGGCACGGTTTAGTGCACTTGCTTGATAATGTTTTTTAAATCTCTAAGCCATCACTGATTAGAACGATGTTCTCCTGTCAGTTTTTCAAGATTCGGATACCCTTCGAGTAACTCCTTCGAGCCTACGCCTAGTCGCATGATGCACTGTATCGCCGAAGCCACGGGTACGTCTAACCGCTTCACCCGATCCTCGGTTAGATAATAGATGGAACCGACAGCAGGCGTTGGGGCACTGGGTACAAACACTGCAAGCAGGCCGCTGTCCAGCTTTTCGACGATGAATGAAAGCACCCACGCATCTTCTATTCGTGCCAATGCCACGGAGAAGTCGGATTTAGACTCGATGTTGGCCATTTCATGGGTTACCCTCTTGATCAAGCCGAAACCCGGTACACGCCTCAAGATCGCCCGCTCCAGCCAGGCGTTCAGTTTTGCACCCGGACTCGTTCGGGCAGCTAGCCCTGCAGCGAAGCAGACAGCCAGTATCAATACGATCGCAACCAGATGTTCAACTGCTACTCCTGCAATGTTTTCGATGGGGAGAAGCTTTTCAATCGGCACCAGTATTTTTCTAGCGAGTAGGACTGCCTGTTTAATCAAGAGCACTATAAGCACAGCCGGAACTAGGAACAGCAAGCCTCCGATAACCGTCGTCTTCACAAAATCAACTAACCCTTTCATGGGACCTCCTTAAACTGCTAAGTGTTGCTGTAATCCTTCCCGTCCCTCATGATGAATGAAATAGCCTTATCCGGGTCTTCCAACAGTATGATAATTCTATTTAAATCCATTTTGCAACTCATATTCTATGCAAACAAATTCGTGGGTTATTGTTTTCAACTTGATAATTCCCTGTAGGGGCAGGTTTCAAACCTGCCCTACTGCAGGGTTTCCGCTGTCATTACGAACTATTGGTTACTTTTTATTTTTATACGCCACTACTGCGCCCCTTCCGCCCTCCAGAATCTGTTTGGGTGTTATGTATCCGTACAATTGTATAAGCTTCGCAATAAGACCAGTCCAACCCGTTTGATGATTTGCCCCGATGCCTGCGCCGTTGTCTCCGTGAAAGTACTCATAGAAAAGGATGTAATCGCGCCAGTGGGGGTCTGTTTCAAATTTTTTTGTGGCGCCATGGACGGGGCGTCTCCCATGCTCATCCCTTAGAAAAATGCGAATGAGACGGTTGGCAATTTCCTCACTGACCTGGTAAAGGTTCATCTGTTTCCCCGAACCTGTTGGACATTCCACAATGAAATCATCCCCGTAATATTTATAGAAGTGGAGAAGCGCGCGTATTATTAGCGCATTAGTGGGAAACCAGACAGGACCTCGCCAGTTTGAATTCCCGCCAAATAGACCGCTATTGGATTCCGCAGGCATGTAATCAACCCTATATTCCTCACCATGAACCTGGAATAGGTAGGGATGTTCCTTATGATAACGAGAGATTGAGCGAATCCCGAAATCACCCAGGAACTCGTTTTCATCTAGCATTCTCGAAAGCACTCGCCTAAGCTTATTCTCATCGAGGATCGCAAGCAAATGCCGACCAGCAACACCAAGTTTATCAGGCGGATGAATTGTAGCTACAAGCTCTGGCATACGACGGATACGCCTTGAGACGCGTTCCCTCAACCTTGGAAATTTGTCCACAACATCTTTATCATAAAAAGTGGTCGCACACATGGGAAGTAATCCCACCAGGGAGCGAACCTTCAGGCGGGTAGCACTGCCATCTGGGAATCGCAGAAGGTCGTAAAAGAAGCCGTCTTCCTCATCCCACATCTCATCGTGTTGCTCTCCGATTCGATCCATAGCAGAGGCGATCCACAGGAAGTGCTCAACGAACTTCAAAGCCATCTCTTCGAAGATCGGATCATGCAAAGCCAACTCCAAAGCAATCTCAAGCATGTTCTGGCAAAATATCGCCATCCAGGCGGTCCCATCCGCCTGCTCTAGAAAACCACCGGTTGGTAGTGGAGCGCTACGATCAAAAACACCGATGTTGTCTAAGCCAAGGAAACCCCCTTCAAAAATGTTCCTACCGGTTCGATCCTTGCGATTTACCCACCAGGTAAAGTTCAACATGAGCTTCCCAAAGATGTTTTTTAGAAACGCAATGTCACCCTTACCGTAAAGCTGCTTCTCAGTATGATAAAGGAACAAAGATGCAAAGGCGTGAACTGGGGGGTTGACATCACTAAAGTTCCACTCATAGGCGGGAATCTGGCCATTGGGATGAAGATAAACCTCACGTAGCATTAATTCGAGTTGCTCCTTAGCGAAATCTATGTCTACCATGTCAAGCGCAATCGTATGAAATCCCAAATCCCATGCGGCATACCATGGGTATTCCCACTTGTCAGGCATTGAGATGACGTCATCGTTCACCATGTGAAACCAATCCCTGTTCCTGACGTTAAGTCGCGGTTTTATTTTCATAGGGTTTGCGCCGTGTTCTTCAAGCCATTTATCAAGGTCGAGGTGATAGTACTGCTTTGACCATAACATGCCCGCCAGAGCCTGTCGCATTACTCTACGTGCATCCTCGCCGACTGATGGAGGAGTAATTGAATCATAAAACTCGTCCGCTTCACGTTGACGAGATCGAAATAATTCATCAAAGTGGTTTCCAAATGGATTGCCTCTCGCTGAGGAAGGAGGGTTGTCATTGAGACGGAGCCGGATCACCTTAGTTTCCCCTCCACCCACATCTAGAATATAATGCGCTGATACCTTAGTACCTACCCTATCAGGATTAACCGCTTGTTTCCGACCATGCACGATATAGTTGTTTATCCCATCCTTGACGTAAGGACTCGAGTTAGGGTCTCCGAAAATTCGTTCCGTGTTGGTTTCATTGTCAGTAAAAAGCAGCGGCACATCCCCTTCGCAGTAGAGGTATCGCTTTCCAAGAGCCTCATGAGAAGCCTCAACCACACTCATGTTTTTTTTACTTTGCACCTGTTTCAGCGCCGGCTTAGGCAAATTGTCACCCCATGACCACGTATTTCTCAACCAAAGGGTCGGAAGTAGGTGAAGCGTTGCGGACTCAGAGCCGCGATTGCAAAGACTTATTTTGATAAGAATATCTTCTGGTGATTCTTTGGCGTATTCGACAAAAACATCAAAGTA
The DNA here is from genome assembly GCA_023250035.1 of Candidatus Dadabacteria bacterium. Classification (GTDB taxonomy): domain Bacteria; phylum Desulfobacterota_D; class UBA1144; order Nemesobacterales; family CSP1-2; genus CSP1-2. The sequence continues at coordinate 7,301 of JAHFBK010000007.1, read as the reverse complement.
GCGGTCCTCATCAAACACTCCTGTGTCAATCAATTCGTATTCAAGCTCATACCTGCTCCGGCGTCTGTTAGTCTCGACGAGGTCTGAGTAAGGGTATGCTGACTGAGGATACTTGTATAGATATTTCATGTAGGAGTGAGTCGGAGCGCTGTCAAGATAAAAATAGCACTCCTTGACATCCTCGCCATGATTGCCCTCGCTATTGGTCAGTCCGAAAAGGCGCTCTTTGAGGATTGGGTCTTTTCCGTTCCACAAGGCAATCGCGAAGCACAGCCACTGTTTATCGTCGGAGAAACCAGCAAGGCCGTCTTCGCCCCAGCGATAGGCTCGAGAGCGCGCATGGTCGTGAGGAAAGTAGTCCCAGGCAGTACCGAATTCGCTGTAGTCCTCCCTCACAGTTCCCCACTGCCTCTCACTAAGATAAGGACCCCACTTCTTCCATGGGATATTTTTTTCCTTACATTCTCTTAACCTTACTTTTTCCTGCTCCATTTTCGATTATCTCCTTAATTTTGTTTCTTTCTTTCTAATTTTCCATTACCTTTAGTGTAGTGAAACAGCGGTTCGATAGTTTAATAAACATTTCGTCATTCATTCTATATTATTTTCTTTATTAGCTATCTTCCCTTCCCCGAGGGTTTCTTCCGCCTTACCTGTGGTGCATCATTCATTTAGCGTAGCCTCCATGTCTCTGATTACATTCCCCAGGCTTTGCTGGCTTACCTGGACAAATCCGCGGATTGGGCGGTCAAAGTCTATGATCACCAGCATGACAACAGCAAGGACAAGTGTGAGTGATGTGAGACGCCAGCGGTCCAGGCGTCCGGAAAGCCCAGCGTTGTAACCGGTTATTGCCAGTGATGCCCCGGCTATGAACACCAGCATTAGTAACACGATTCCAGGCAGCCGATCGAAGGACACGGCGAGGCGCTTGGTGTGAATGTCGAGAACCTGGTTGATCGACTGGACGATCGAAACCTCAACCGGCCCGGCGGGCATGGCCTTCACCATCCGCTCGGTGGCGGGCCAGATTTTGGACTGAATCTGCAATGTCCGTGCATGAGTCTTGCGGAATCGATCCATACTCCCGGCATTCTCGACCGTGACCACACGGGTCCTGGCGTAGTCGAGGAGCAGTGTTCGCAGCTCGGTCCGTACCGATTCCGGGGCCATCCCGGCCCGGAGAAACGCCGTTCCGATGGCGTTCGCTTCATCTATCACAGCCTGTTTGCGCAGGTCGGCGCGGCTCAACGTGAAGGCGTAAGTGAACGCCAGCACAAGACCCAGCAGGGTGTACATCGACGCCAGAACGAGATCCCCTTCGTCCTTCCTGCCAGACTCGCCGGTTGTCCTCACTCGCCAACGGCCGATTCGATAGCAGGCCTCCAGCGCCCCGAGCAGTACCACAATAAAAAGCAGCCCATTGACCCAGTATGGCATCTGATAGAAAATTGGAATGTCCATAATGACTTCCCTCCTATGTGTTTCTTGCTAAGATTAAACGGGTTCACCAAAAGGGTGCAGTTTGGGTTCATGTCATTTTTTCCTTTAGTTATTGGTTATGGTCCTCCAAACGTGAGAGCCGCAAGAGAGTCTCGGAATTCGCATCCTTGAGGTGGAGCAACCCGTTTTCATCCACTGTGAAACTGCGGACTTCACCCACCGCTTTGAGGAACCGCTTTTCCTGATCCATCAAAGCGGGTACGCAGGCGCGTCGCGTCGTCGCCAGCGGGCCGAACGTAACTTTGTTCCCCTCGATCGTGGCCGTGCCATTGAAACGATTGCAACCCGTTCTGCCGGATACGCGTCCATCCGCCTCGAAACGGATCGTCGCCTGCGCGTTGTCGATCACGCCCCGCCCTGCGATGTCTTCCAATAGCCAGACTGTCCCGGAAAGGATTTTCTCTACAGGTTTGGCCTGAGGCTTGGAAGCGGTACTACTTTTCTCACCTTTATCTTGCTGGCAGGCAAGCAGAGATAGTATCATGATCACGGTTATAATAGTTAATGATTTCATGTCATTCACACCTTATCTTGGGTTGGGTTTGGAAACGGTGAGTTTGTCCACACGTGCCTTGAACCGCTTGAGCCGTATCGCCAGGAATATCAAAAGCCCTGCTAACAGCAGTAACGCGACAGCAATAACCCAGGAGATGGTTACGATACCGGCCCCTGGCCAGACAAGCAGTACCAGGCCGACCACTGCTGTAATTCCGCCGACGGTAGTCATTAGGCCCCGGTCGGTGACATCGTCATCCGTCCGGCGAGCCGCAATGATCTGGCTGACCCCGGTAAAGAGTGCCCACGCACCGAAAACCATGAGCAATGTCCTGATGGATTCCCTGGGCCCAAAGACGAGGACTGCGCCGGCGACGAGGCTAATGAGAGCCTGAAGCAGGTAAGTACTTCGCTTAGTAGACCGTATCGCTCCCACCAGTCCGGCCAGACCGTCCGCCATACAGTAGATACCGACCAGAACTGTCAGAACTCCCAGACTGATAGTTGGCCAGATCAGAGCGCAGATACCCAACACACCGGCCAACACGCCACGTAGCATGAAGAACCACCAGATGTCGCCGAGCTTGCCGCTAACCAGGCTCTGCAAGCCAGCAGTAAATGATCTAAGGCTCTCTTGTTTTTGATCCTTTTGAGTATTATTCATTGAGTTTCTCCTCTGTTTCTCAATTCTATTTCACAGCGGTGGTGAGATTTTCATTTCCACTCAGAGTGTTTTCAGCCAGCTAAGATTTACGTGGCATACCTACCTCTCTTCAGTTTCAGATCCTCGAAACGCGAAGTTGCCCTGCCAGATTTGTATACGATTACTGCCAGAATAAAACCCAGGTATCCTTAGCTTCCTGCCTTCCATTCTTGCCGCATCAAAACTATGCATTTATCAAACCTTATCTTATCTCCACTTGATATAAGGCTTCTAACTTTTCCTTGATAGCCTTCATTCTCTGACTCATCGAATTAATTAATCCACTTTGAATTCTGCTCCTTATTGTCCCGGTAAGAAATCCATTCCGTCTAAGGGCGTCAATCCTTGATCGATTAAGATGCAAGAAGTACATGCTTGAAGTAGCAGTTTCTGGGTTTTCCACAGCCGTTGTCAATCTAAGTGAAGCCTCGAAGTAGTGGTCTGCGTAGATCTGTTTCGAGACTATGGTTGGGCTAAGTGTGGGATCATCTGGTATGAGGAGGATAATATGGTTGAGGCTCACTACATTATAGTTCGCCCCTATGTCCTCTTTTGACCAGTAGATATAGCTTCCAACCCCTGAAGGCTTCCCATCCGGAAAAGTCTCCAGATATTTGTAGAACTCTGGTGAATACTTGAACATATATGGGAACTCCTCGAGAATATCATTGAATTCCTCACTAAGACGAATGGGTTGACGCTGGTCGTCATATTCAATCAGGGCGGCATTGCCTCCAGACAAATAACCTTGGATGTATGCGAATAGTATCTGCTGGAAAAGCTTGTTCGCGCGTTCGTCATAGTCCGGTTGAGACCAGTCCATTTGATTGCTGAAGCTCTCCATCATCTTTGAGGATATTTTCATATCGCATTCACCGACTTTGCAGTCTTTTAAAGCCTGTATGTCTTTAGAGTCTAGTTGAAGATCCTGAATTTCTGTTTGCTTTGGAGGATTTCCGAACCTTCCCATTTCCAGAATAGAGAAGGTTTCTATAGGGTTAATGTCTTTTCCGTAGTGTGTTAAGAAAAATACTTTGGGAATGTCTATACGTGTGATACTAAGATAAGAGACTTCGTCCTTCGTATCAGCATCAATAAGCTTGGTTATGAGCTTTCCTTGTTTTATAGTTGATAATTCTTCTTCAGAAAACCTCATGTCTTCTTTCAAAAATTGAAATAGTTTCTGTGGTGGAATCCCAGATTCAGTCTCGGCCATAGCTGTAATATCACACCACCAAATTGAGAGGCTCAATATAAATAAAACAATTCCAATATAAAATGCTATGCTCGAGGTTCGGCATGGTATGCCTCCAAAGATTAGGGTGATAAAACTATTGAATTTTAACGACATATGTTTCTCTCCTTATGACTAAATTGAACCAATTTCCAAAAGCTTGCTCTTATCAATAAGCGAAGAGGAGCTGAAGAACGAGGCGTGGCGTCCAATCAAAACCGCCAGTTTTGGCTGGATCAACATTTTATAGAAGACCTATGATTGTGAACCTATCCTCGTTATGGTTTCTGGACGGAAATCGCCACTGCTCGGTTTACCTCACGCAGTCGAACTTTTTCGCATTCCTACCAACCTTCAGAGTGCCTATTGTTCGGGCTCTTCTACCTTAGTCCAGGTTTTGTCTGGATTATACCTGGTTATTGACTCCGCTATTTTCGCAGTATTCTTTCCGAGGTCCTTCTGGTATACCACATCGTCCTGATTTATTAGAAAGGTCATAATTCCAGAGGAGCCATACGAGGCAGGATATGCGAGGAGGGCAAAACCAAGAATCATTTTGCCATTTACAACGTAAACATACTGGCCACCCTGAGCATTCTTTCCTTGCTCTTTCAGAATCTTATAGTAATATCCGTGGTAGGGTGAGGTTTTGCTGGTGTATCCCCCCTTTGTGGCCTCAGCGATTAGCGGGCCAAAGGGGCTCTCCTCCTCACCCTCTTTCGCTTTCCAGTAGAGACCATCATGCTTGCCTTCCGTGCTGATAATCTTCTGGGCAAATTCTATATCTCCATTACCATCACGGTCCTTGCTCACATATTCGCGCTGAGCATCAACATACGCATGCATCACCTCGATTGTGTCTAGCTCGTTTCTGCCTATCCTTCGGTTCAGTATCTCATCCTTTCCAGCCTTAGTATCAAAAACCCAAGTCTCACCCTTCTTTACTATCGGTATCGGAAAAGGCCAATCCTCTGAGCCAGTATCGAGAACTACTTTGTCCGGTGTTTCTTTTTCGAGTTTGTTCTTTTCCTCGTAGTCACTGAGGAATTTTTCGCGAGCCTTCTTGTCGGCTACCTCATCACCCGAAGAGATCATCTCCTTACCTTCGGGACCAAAAATGGCTAAAAGCTCCTGATTATTATCAGCCTTAACTGCGTCAATAAGAGCCTTGACAGCTTCTTCAGGAGAAGCGTAGCTCTTCTGCTTTATGTCACCAGCGTTTGCATGAGTATAGATTGCGAACGCCATCATGATGACAACGATCAACATATTTAAAACTGTACGCCAGAGTGAATAACTATTTCTATTTTTTGTGTTAAACATTTTTTTCCTCCATTACAAAGGTATCAGACGTGAATTCCTTTAGTTTTGGTTTGTGCAATTACGAAAGCCTGTCGCATTTCGACGACGTATCTTGTTCATTACCTGCGACGGCCGCCCCCGCCGCGGGAGCCACCGCCTCCACGGGTTCCACCTCCACCACGAGATCCACTTTTGAGGCTTTCACTGCGGCTGGAACTACCGCGATTACTTGCCATACGCGTGCTTTTCCCATTGCCGATACCGCTGAATGCACTATCACGACCTCTACTGCCCGTGCTCTTTAAGGTGCTCTCACGACCTCCACCGCTGATACTACCCTTAAAGGCGCTCTCTCGGCTTCCACCCTGTTTTAATTTTCCCTGTTGAAGCCCCTGCCTTTCGCCGACGCCCTTCATGCTACCCTCACGGCTCACACCCTGTCCTAATTTACCCTGTTCGAGGCCCTGCCTTTTAGAGCCGAGGTCTCCGTACCCGCGGGCTTGCCTGGACTCCAAAGACCTCTTGGGGGACTGCCCGAAGCGCTGGCTCGTGGTGTTGTCCCGGTATGCAACTCCCCTTCTATGATCCACGTTATGTCGCCAATTTTGGTTACCGACCTTGTTGTTGATATTAACCCTGTTGAAATTATTCGTCCTGTTTATGTCCACATCAATATCACCGCGTCCCCAGTTGCAATTGGACCATGAACCTACGGATGCCCCTACGGCATAACCGACTCCGAATCCGATAGCCCCTCCGACCAGAGCAGCCCCGGCAGGGTAGTACCAGGGTGCATAGGGTGGATAAGCGGGGTACGCCCATGAACCGTAAACCACCGCAGGATTGTACGAAGGAACATAGATGACCTGGGGGTTGGCAGGCTCGATCACGATGACCTGGGGGTCGGCAGGATCGACAATCACCTTCTGCTGCTCCGTTGTCTTCAGATTACCCTGAGCTTGAGCCTTAGCGCGAAGTTCCTGGATCGTATCCATGACATCTTGCTGCTGACTTAGAACGGCGTCTCCAAGTTTTGATGTCTGGTCGAGGTTCTTACTCATCGCGGACAGGACATCAGGGAAATGACAGAGTGACTTCACGCTTACATCCCAGCTTTTGTCTTTGAGGGCTTCGTTTAAGGCGTCTCCCTTCAGGTTCGGGTTCTGCTTAACCCCATCGGTCAGCCTCCACGACCTCAAGCGGGTAGGTTGATGCCATCAGGATTTGGGCCACGAGTGAATCAGGATAAAGGGCTATTGGCGCAAGCATCTGAGTAAGTTCTTCTTTCGAGAACTTTGTAGACGGAGATGTTTCCCCAGTATCCTGAGACATTACACTAACTGGAGCTATAAGAAAAAAGAGCATCAACCAACTCAACATACGCATATAGGGTTTATATGTTTTGTTCATGTTACCTCCTCCCCGAAGCCATTGAGGAAAGTTCCCCTCTCATGGGCCGGGATTTGATATGACGTTGAATTCAATGTAAAGCAGCTTAATTAACAAGTCAATCACCAGAGGCAAATTTTTGTAATTCTCCGTGCTAACACACACTAGAAACCGATCGACACATCGAGCGTTAGTAATAAGCTATTCTTCTATGCATCGTCAGCCGGCTTGCCTCTCTCCTTAAGTCTTACCCTTATTTCTAGCCCGAGTTATATTTGCATTATTCTAAATTTATCAGGCTGCCTGCTCCACGCGCTTCTTAAGCCCGCGTAGCTTGAATGCGAGGATGATCATTAGCACACCGAAGATAATCGCAAAGATTCCGATCAACCAGAGAACAGCGAGTGCGCCGGCTCCTGACCAAAGCACCATGATCACCCCGAAAAGCACCGAAGCCATACCGGCAATGATCATTAACCACTCGCCCTCGAAGATGCCCCTCACGATAGCCCAAGCCCCAATCAAATAAAGCAATGCTAGTGCAGTAAGACCTGGCCAAACAAAGGTGATTACACCAACCGCAATGCTTACTAATCCTATATTAATTAACAGACCCTATTTATTTTTAGCCGAGTCCTGCTCCTCTGAACTTTTTGAAAGCTTCTCCGCTTCTAC
>JAHFBK010000193.1 GCA_023250035.1 Candidatus Dadabacteria bacterium | reverse complement strand
TCCTTGAACATGTCCGAAGTCATAATCAGATACTAGGTAAAATTCAGGACTTGCTTACACCGCTCATAGTGAGAAAAATTGGATGTCATCTAAATCGCGATACTATAGGAAATATTAAAAAGGCTGGACTCAATATAGACCATCTTGAAAATCATCTAACAGAAATTATCAAGATTATCCATGCTACCTATAGCAAGCATTAACTTATACAATTCCCCAGGTAAATGATCAGCAGTGCCAAAAATAGCACAGACAAGTCCTGAACTTGATTCAGGACAAGTCTGTGCCTACAAAAAATTGTAGGCACGAATTTATTCGTGCAATTATGAAGATATTACTACTTAAGAATGGGCAGGAAGGGAGTCGAACCCTTACGGGCGCGAAGCCCAACGGCTTTTGAGGCCGTCGCGTCTGCCTGTTCCGCCACCTGCCCTGTAAGATGAAAGTATATTATTCTCGGTAACTCATAAATAATCAATACTAAAGGGACTACTAAACAAGAAGCATCTCGTCTAAGATTAATACTTCCAAACCGCCCACCCTTTTAAACGCAGTATCGTTCGAGATAAATCCTGTCGCCTGAAAGGCTAATGCCGTCGCCGCTTGGAGGGCATCAGGCGTTTTCAAATTGTATTCAGCTCTTAATCGTGCCGCTAGGTCAGCAATCTCGAGTGTTGGTTCGATCCACTCTAGGTGTGGATAGGTAGAAAGCAGAGCGTAGAGCTTATTTACGCGATCAATATCTGAAAGTCGGTAGGGCTGGACCAGAAGCTCCATCATTGTGATTGTCGAAGTAACAGCACGACCCTTCGGTCCGTCGAGCCAGACAAAAATCGGGTTCACGAGTTTTATATACTTGGGATTCCCTTCTATTTCGAAGATGAAAACACTGGTATCAAGTCCGATCTTGCGGTGTTGCTCGAAAAAATCTTCGAGCATTTTTCTTCTCACTGCCAGCTTTCCCTTTCCCTTTTCAGATAATCAGGCGGGTATAGTTCCTTGGCAGTTTCACTAATAGCCCTCGAGTAATTCTTCGGCTTACGAAGCAAAATAACTGTATCGCCACGCACCACAACGAGCAGTTTATCGCCTGCCTTGATACGAAGAGCATTCCTGGCTTCACGCGGGATTACTATTTGATTTTTGCTCGATAGTTTAGCCTCACGCATAGTAACTCTCCTCACTTTACATTTTAAACAAAAGTAAAGCAATAATCAAGAAAATCTTTCCCCTAAAAGCTTTTGAAATTTCTCCTCTACTTCACGAATCCATTTGGGATCAAGAATATACTCGAATCCGTGCTCTCGAATAATATTTGAAACCTTCCATGCGTAGTTAAGACTGTCTAACATAACGTAGTCAGTTATAGGATCGAGGAGTTTCGCCAGATTTTCTGGATTTAAGGGAAGAAGCGGGGCAATAAAGGCATACGTGTTTATACCCTCTTCTTTTAACTTTCCTAATGCTTTAATTCTGGCAGAAATAGGCGTCGCATTAGGCTCAAAAATCTTTCTGACGTCCTCTCTATCAGTCGGGATACTCAGTCCGACCTGGACGTTTTTAAGCTTTTTGAAAATATCTATATCCCTTGTCACAAGAGGAGACCTAGTGAGTACGTTTATTTCAAGGTCCATATCAATTAAGCATTGAAGTACGCTTCTAGTGAGCTTAAACTTTGCTTCGATTGGCAAATACGGATCCGTTACAGAACTTAAAAATACCCTTCCTTTATTTATCTTCTTTAATTCTTTTTTAAGTAACTCTAGAGAATTAACCTTCACATCTACAAAATCCCCCCACTTCTCCTTATGACCAGTAAATTTTTTCATAAAAGAGGCGTAGCAATGAAGACATCCAAAACTGCATCCTCGGTAGCAATTTATTACATAATCAAAGCATGATATTCCTGTCTTACTAATGATCGAGCGGGATTCTATAAGTGAAATGTTCCACTTGAGTTTCATTGACTCCGGAGCTTCTACCGATGCAGGTTCTTTTAAGATTGGAAGATTAAACTGATTTGGGTTTTCCATATTTATTCTACACATTAATAAATTCATCTAAAATTATATCATAACCGAATGATACCATTTCCAGTTTTTAATTGAATGAAGAACCCTGCAGCAAGCAGGCTGTCCGACAATTAGTAAAAAAAGGGGGCGTCTTAAAACATTTACTAATATGAAAAAATGAGTAAATGAAATAATACTTATTTGCTATTGACAATATGTCATATCTGACATAAATTGTATTAGTGAATTCAGGAGATAAGCCACTAGTTTGGCTTCACGGTGAGGTTAAGACACCTCCTTTCTCAACCACAGCAAGAGTAGAAACAGGTATTTTATTACGTAGATTGCAAAAGGGGGAACAGCTATCATTGCCAAACCCAAGGCCAATGCCTTCTATTGCACCGAGATGCCATGAACTTAGAATAAATGATGAAAATACCATCTGGCGTATCGTTTATCGAATTGATTCCGATGCGATTATCATATTGGATGTGTTTAAAAAGAAAACCAACAAAACTCCTAATCGCATAATTGAATTATGTAAAAGAAGGCTCAGGGATTATGAGTCTTAAATCGGAGAAAGAAAATGAATAAAGCAAAAAGAAAAAGATTAGAATCAAAGGGTTGGAAGGTAGGAACCGTTGAGGAATTTCTGGACCTTTCACCTGAAGAGTCTGCATATATAGAACTGAAACTCAAACTTAGCGAAAGCTTAAAACGTTACAGAGAAGAAAGGAATCTTACGCAAACTCAATTGGCTCAAATAGTTGGTTCGAGTCAATCGAGAGTTGCCAAAATGGAAGTGGGAGACCCTTCTGTCTCAATTGATTTGCTAATTAGGTCTCTATTTGCACTAGGAATATCTAAGCGAGAGATGGGACGAATAATTGCATCTCCAAGACAGCGGGTAGAATTGAAATAGTCAACGTAGCTTTTCCTTTACAGCATACCCCCTTTGTATTTAGAATCGCTATTATTAGCGCCATATTAATACTTATCCTTACTTAGTCATTGCTGGCATAGGCTTTAACTCCACCAAAATTAACTCAAGGGGTTGGTCGCTCAAATTTTCAGGCAGGTGTTTTCCCCCGGGGATCCATATCGTATCTCCAGCCTTAGTACGCATCTCCTCACTCTTTCCGCCCGGGTAGGTAAATTTCACATATTGGTCAGTAAGGAAAATCGCTACGCTATCTGGATGTTCGTGCATAATAGACTTCTCGTGTGGTCCGTAGCTAATCCGCAGCACCCGCACCTGGTCATTCTCGAACTCCACCTTGTAATGCTTTGGATCTACTTTCACTGGGTCTTGTGCCATTGTCGCCTCCGTGGCAAAGATCAACGCAAAGGTGGCTAAGAGAACGTTCATAATAAGAAGGGTTAAGTTTTTCATAATTGTTTCTCCTTTGTTTAGATGAGTTAACTTTCTTTTTGCCGTTGCATATTACACTTACAGTTATGTTAAGTCAAACAAGGTTTTGTTAGTATGCTTTTCCCAGTGTACGAATTAGTTGTTTCTTAATCTTTTTTAAACAAGCTATGAACAAGTGCAATCTATTGA
>JAHFBK010000082.1 GCA_023250035.1 Candidatus Dadabacteria bacterium | reverse complement strand
CACAGGAAGGGTCGAGTACTCTATCATCTTCATGCCTTATACAAAATCCTAATATAAGGTCAACAATATCAGGATTTGTAAAATATTGACCTAAGTTATGCCTTTCCTCTTGTGGTATTAATCTTTCAAATATTCTTCCAATAATATCAAATCCTATTTTAGAGAAATCATATCTCTTGAGAACTCTGATAAGCTCTTTTATCTCCTCGACAACTTCTCTACTTTCAGGAAAGGCTATCTGGTCAATAAAGTCAGTGCTGTAGATAGTTTCATAGTCAATATTTTTAAGGACATAATCGAAATAGCCCTGAAGGGTTCTCTCGAGTAGCCCTCCTTTTGTGAGATCATCAGGAATAGAAAGCGGGTCAAGCTGTCCTGACCTCTTGGACTGTAGCACATCGTAAAATAGTATTTTGTTTATGAGTAAGTAGGCGGTTTGCCTTGCTGCCTTTTCAAAGTCACTATCTGAAAACGTGAATGTCCATTGCTGTTCAATAAACCAATTTTTAAGCCTTCTTGAAAATCCAGAATCTTTATGAGTCTTATCCCTGATAACATCTCTGTAATATCTCGCCAGACGATATATCTTTTCCTGAAGCCTGAATACTAAGAACTCATCTATTGGTAATAATGGCTCTGGCTTTATTCCTGTGTGGACTCTGACAAGTTCTTCAAGGAATCTTTCAACGCCCTTGAGTATAGGATTTTTGAATCTTACATCCTCAATATCATCAAGATTTTCAATGTTTGAAAGATGGAATTTATCAACAATCTGTCTTTCCTCAGGCTCCATCCTGTTTACCTTTTCTGTATTAAACCATATGAGCCATTGAAAATTTGAGGTGGCGAAATATTTTGCTTTTCTCTTTCTTGCTTTTCCCCAAGCAGGGATTTTAAGCTCTTTCTCATCAAAAGGTGTGAAATAAGGAGCTTTAAACTCTGCAACTAAAATTAGATTGTTATTCTGTCGATTTTCATAAAGAATAATGTCGGGATATTTGTCATCCGCCCCTCTTGTTTCAACTTCTGCTTTTCCAAAAGGTAGTGATTTATTCTCAATTATCCTATTAAACCACTCTGCAATTTTGGCAACACATGTTCTTTCCGTCTTATGACTGGTTGTATCAAACGGGCTTGTAACTCTTGTTGGTTTTCCTGTAAGTTTGTATTTTGTCATACAAGTAATTTCCTAAAATCCTCTTCCGTTAACTGTGCCTGTTTTAACATTTTATGAAACAATGCCTTTGGAATATCTTTGCCATGCTGATGACTCAATCTAACTTGAAGTATAGTTCCATCTGGAAGGATTTTTTGCCATGTCTCATGCTTTTTTGACCTTACAGGTTTAAACCCAATTTTTAAGCACCTTTCGAAAATCATCATATGTGGGCATTAAGTGAACAGTTCCCTGACTCCTTCCTTTGTTCCCTTTTCTTGTATTTCAAGAATATATGGTTTATGCGCTGCTCTATTGGGACTTTTGCTAAAGAGTTCAAACTCTTCCATATACTGTTCTGCATAATCTATTGCCATATCAATCAAATCATCCAGTGCCTCTTCTGGGGTATTACCCTCTGTAGCAAGGTCAAGCTCAGGACAGGTCGCAACATATACCCCTTCAGAGGGCTCTATTAGGGCAGTTAGCTTTTCAGAGACATCCTTTATGGCTACTGGCATATTGCACCTCCAATCATTCTTTATCGTATTCCTTTAAAACTTGATTTACAATCCTTCTTGCAATTTCAAATGCTGCTGCAATTTTGATAATCTTTCTATCTCCAAGCCCTTTAATCTCAAGAAACTTCTCAAGTGGCTGGTTTGCCATGCCCTTAAATGAGCCAAATTTATCAAGGATTTCTTTAGCAACCTCTTCAGCAGTTTTGCCTTTCATACCTGTAGAGATAAGGATTGCTAAAAGCTCAGAATCGGTTAGAGAATCTGCACCGAGCTCTCTTAATTTACCTCCAGGGTGCCGCCATTTCTGCATTTAGGTTTATCGCCCTCCAGTTTTTGAAGTTGTTTAATTTAAACGCATGTCCTAATTTTATAATTATTTTGCTACGTGCTCAAGAGATTGTATAGGGAAAGTAAAAGGGTTAGCAGGAAAGAAGCAAAAGAGAAACAGACTACCAAATTAACCAAAGGCTTTATTGCCTTTTAGCTCATAAAGTATTCCCTGAGGTTCGGATATTTGATCTGAGGCATCGAGGATTTCCATTGATACGATTTTTCCATCCTTGCTATAGTCAATGATTATACCCTCTCTCACCTCATCGCTTTCGGCTATCTTATCCTCCCTGAAAATAAGGCTTAGCGTATCTGTCTCTGGATCAAATATGACTTTCATTCTAATTTTCCTCCGTCCAATATTTACTAATCTTGGATGTTTTATAAACTGTTATGACAATAAATAGCTTGGCTGTCTCAATTCCTATGACTCTTAGAAGCATTTCCTTCTTTTCCTTCTGATCATAATACTTGTTTTGTAATATAACCCGCCCTTTTTTAGTGGGCAATTTTTGCTGGTGATTTTTAACAATAAATCTTATAAGTTTCTTTGAGATGCCCCTTCGCTTTGCCTCAAAACTCGCATGCCCTTTAATTACAAGTTTCAATTATGTATACCTTCAAAAGATAGTCAGTTTACTCTTTTGCATTAGGTTTATCCCCTTACAGTTATTGAAGCTGTTTAATTTAGACACTTATCCTGATTTTACATTTGCTCAGGATACATGAAATTCTACTAAATATTCAAGTGATTTGACAGTATAGAGTAGGTTAGAAGAAAAACGAAGACCGCAGACCACTTTATCTGTAATCATTTCAAGAAAAAATCCCGACGACGCCAAGGGAGGAGCCTTTCTTAAACTGAACTCCTCACTTTAAGATGACTCCATAGCGTTTCATCCAAACTTCGGTAAATTCATAAGGGTGGTGAAATCATAATCCGGGTCTAGTTCAAGTACTTTGAGCCATGCTTTAACTGCATCCTCTACGGCACCGACTTTAAAAAAGGTGATTCCAAGTGAATGGTGAACAAAGGCATCATGATCACGATAACTTAAAGCCTGGCCATAGTAACTAATAGCGCTTTCCCATAATTCCTTTTTTAAGAATCTAAAGCCTTTGTCACAATTCTTGGCCCAGAGTTTATTTTCATCTTTTATTGTATCTATGTGCAGGTTGCTTTCTTTCTTTGCATTTATAATATCATCGATTATTTGCACGAGATTATGTCGTGCAGGGGAGTTTTTGAATAATGAAATTGACTGAAGGAGTTCTCTTATTGCAAGGTTTATTGACTTGCTGGATTTGTTTTCGTCAATTAGTAATCTTAACGCTCTCCTGTAATGTTCCCTACTTTCAATAAGCGTGTTTGTTCTTGAAAGAAACTCATTAGCCTTTTGATGCTCTGGTTCAATTTCGACTGCCTTTTTGTAGAAATCTAATGCTTTATCCATATCGCCGGATGCCCCCATAGCAGTTCCTAGAAGATAATATGGATCTGCTTGATTTGGATTAGCCTTGATTGCCCTCTCAAAAGACTCAGCAGCCAAATCAGGTCTTTGAGTTTCCAAATAACAAACTCCTAGATTAATCCAAACTTCGTAGTTGTCGGGGTTGTCAACGGCAATTTCACTAAAAATTTCTATCGCTTCCTCAAATTCCGCCTGTTCTAGGAGATTAAGTCCGAGTTCGAATTTTTCTCTACGCATTCTTATTCTTCTTCTTAACTAATTAGCCACGAATGTACACGAATTTACACGAATAGTGTAGTGAATCTATGGAAAGCTAAAGCTTTCCGCTACTACAAATATACAATATTAGCGGAATTCTTTAGGATTCCATTAGAATATAAAAGGTCTCATTTTCATTAGTGTAAATCTGTGGCTAAAATCTTATTGTTCTTCACTTGCGAATAGCTTTACAAAATCTTCTATCGAGGCAGGTGAGATTTTGGCAACCTTCATGTTTTCTTCTATGTGGTCTACCCTGCTCATTCCAACTAGAGCCGATGCAATCCCAGGTGTTGAACGGGCGAACTGAATGGCGCGCTGTGCATCAGTTTCTAATCCCTTTAAGCATTCACCAATAAAGTCAGGGAGGTTTTTTGAAAGCTGACTTTGGAGGAGGGACGAGCTTCCGATTACGGTAACTCCTAGCCTCCATGACGCCTCAAGAACGGAGGTCATCTCCCCATCTACACGTTGGTTTTTAATGATCAGAGCCTCAGGCATAGCTAGATTGAAAGGAAGCTGTATTACCTTAAAATGATGATCTTCTCCTGAAACCTCTTTTGCAATACCTACAAGCTCCTCAAGTGACAAACAATCAGGAGCGGTTGGTTCTTGACGGTATCCATTCCAAGTAGCAGTACCATACATTCTTATCTTTCCTTGAGAAACCTTCTTCTCAAGCAACTCAAAGGCGTCCCTTATACGTTTATTAAATTCCTCTCTTGATACCTCTTGAAGCTCTTCTTCTGGATTGTGAAGGTAGTAAATGTCAATGCACTCAAGACCAAGGTTTTTAAGGCTACACTCAAGCTGATTTTCAATGTAACGAGGAGTCATACAGTGACTACCTGATACTATATCCTCAGGGGCAGCAATTCCTGGTTTCATAAATGTTTCGATTAAATATGTATTCATGTCCTTAGGAGGGGCACCATCAAAAGGGATGTAGCCGCCCTTTGTAGCAATGATTAACTCATCACGTGAAGCCTTTCCATCCTTAAATAAAATTTCAAGGGCTGCTCCAATGGACCTTTCACTCCGCTGGAACCTGTAATTAATAGCGGTGTCAATATTATTACAGCCAAGTTCAACAGCACTGACTAAAGCATCTCGATACTTAATATCTGTAGATTCATCATAGTTTCCGAGATAAGTACCGAATCCGATTGAAGACATCCATAACCCCTGAGATTCTCTAAAGTGATCTGATGGAAGCATATTCTTAGACCTGTCACGATAACGCGCGGTACCTTCTTTAGTTGCATAATGGTTCATAGTATTGCCTCCCTTAAAGTAAAAGTTGTCCTCAATTAAAGGAGGGGCGTATGGCCATAAGCCCCTGCAATATTAGGCGGGATTAGAAATCCCGCCTATCCTTAGGAAAATTTAAGATATACCGAAGCATTGGTTCCTCGTTTAGCCCACATGATTTCTAGGACTACTTTTACTCGCTTGGTATTGACTCCTCTTTGTTTTCACTATTCTACCTGAATGTTGGCTTAATTGCTGAAAAAGGAAAAGGATACTGTGCTGTAAGGTAACTAATACCATTTCAATTTATTAAGTGTTAAAAATCACTACCTCAAGTAGGAGCGTCATCCCGCCATCCCTTCAACCCTTCGAGAAGTTCAGGACTGAGGGTAGGCTAGGCGGGACAACTGGGTCGCGGCTGGAAGCCGCTCCTATTGTCATACCCGAATGCATTTATCGGGTATCTAGATCGTCATTTATGGATTCCCGCTAAGTAATTGCGGGAATGATATAATACGTGTAATGCCCGAATGTTCCCCACCTAGCGCTCACGACGAAGTACGGAGTGTATTTAGAGAACCGAAAAGCTGGCAAAGACAATAATGCAAAGCTGCCAACTCTAAATAGATCAATTCCGTTTGCGGATAGGGCTATCAATCCGCACAGTATATTGATTAAGAGTAAAGCAACATTTTGAGTTACCTTACTACTCTATTTAAAATTCACTCCCCGGATTTTACTTTTCTTAGAATTATTCTCAGAAACTTCTCAGGGAAGGAACTAAATGTGAAGTTATCTAACCTTATTAACCTTACTTGCCTGAAGTCCCTTAGGGCCTTCTACGACATCGAACTCCACAACATCACCCTCTGTAAGGGTTTTAAAACCAGAATTCTGTATAGCACTGTAATGAACAAAAACGTCCTTACCGCCTTCCTGCTCGATGAATCCGAAACCTTTGGACTCATTAAACCACTTTACTTTACCTTTACGCAATTTACTGCCTCCTTAAAATTAATGGTTTAAATATCACATGCTTTTATTGCCTTGTCAAATCTTATCTATTAGACGCAAATAGGCATGAATGATAATAGGCAAGATGCGGGATACAGGATACAAAATACAAAATACGTCATGAATCATGCATCGTGAATCATTTTATTATCTTAAATTCGTGGCTAAATAATCACCACTTCCTATTGACACTAAAGGGTCTTATATATAGTCTAATGCTGTATCTAACAATATCCTTTGAGGAGGTATTAGAATAATGGCACAGGAAAGAGCCGGTGCAATTACTATGAAAGGGAACCCGGTAACACTAGTAGGTTCTGAAATTAAAGTCGGCGATAAAGCCCCAAATTTTACTTCTCTCGAGGCCTTGGGATCGCCTATTACGCTAGATAGTTTGAAGGGTAAAGTTAAGGTTTTTAATGTGATTGTTTCAGTTGATACCCCAGTTTGCGATGCCCAAACGAGGCGTTTTAACGAGGAGGCAGCCAAGCTTCCGAGTGACGTTGCAATTCTTACTTTGAGTATGGATTTACCATTTGCTCAAAAGCGCTATTGTGGTGCTGCTGGGATTGACAAGGTTAAAACTGCATCTGATTATCGTGATGCCTCCTTTGGTCAAGCCTATGGCATTTTGATAAAGGAACACCGTCTTCTTGGCCGGGCTATATTTGTAATAGATAAAAACGATACGGTACAGTACGTGGAATACGTTAAAGAAGTAACCCAACATCCGGACTATGATGCAGCTCTCGCTGTTGTTAAGAAATTAGCTTAGGTGATGATTTAGTAGAGCCCCGAGTTAATGGGATTGGGCTGGATATTCTTTGTATATAAAACCTGTTTAGGTATACTTATTAAAGTGATAATGTTTAGCTAAGGAGGTAGTAAAATGGGATTTGGTGAAATGCTATCAAAGATTTTTAAAAACGAAAGTGAAACAAAAGCCCCAGAGGAAACCGGACAGGACAGCAAGGCTGAAACTCCAACGACCGAAAGATTTGTAACTAGAAATGAAAATACGATCATTGAAGAAAAGGTTGGAAGCACTTCTCAGATCACAGAACCTGGGCAGATGGATGAGATTCAGCTTGAAGAAGACTTAGAAACCAAGGAAGTCAAGACTCAAGAGTCTGCCACTTCTAACGAGGAGGTTACGAAAGAGAAGATTTTTGAGGTGCTAAGCGACGTTTATGATCCTGAGATTCCGATAGATATTGTAAACCTCGGTCTTATCTACGATGTTCAGATTGAGGATAGAAATGTTTTTGTAAAAATGACAATGACAGCACCTGGCTGTCCTTCTTCAGCACAGATAGCAGCCGAGTCACAGATGCTTATAGAAGGACTTCGAGGAGTGAAGGAAGCGTCTATTGAAATTGTCTGGGATCCGCCCTGGGACCCAAGCAGAATGAGCGAGGAAGCAAAGAGAGGGTTGGGATATATATAATTTTGTATATATCTTTTTAACGGAGTGTAATTCCTATATTCTAGTTAGAAGCTATGCTTAATTTAGATAGAGATAAAAGTATAATATAGAAGAGTTTTTTTAAACGGAGGTGTAGTGACAATGCCAAAATCAACGAGGAATACAGGTAAGCTGTGGACTGGCGATCAGGTCTCTAAACTTCGCAAATTGGCCCGACAACATACTCCTACACGAGTCATCGGCTTAGAGCTTGGTCGTACAGAAGAAGCTATACGATCAAAAGCAAGTGAGGAGGGTATCTCATTAAAGCCGACTAATAAGCCACCCTACGGTACCAGAAAAAGATAGTTTTCACTTTACTTTTTCATTCGCTGTAACTTTCTGCAATCAAAGTGATAGGGTATTCTCTCAGTGCTTTTCATGGCTGTATATTTTTTTTCATGAGTTGTTCTTATAGTTGCCAATTTTCATTTACAACAAATTGAGGAGGTTTTCTCAGATGGCAAAGATGCCTAAGATTGGAGACAAGGCACCTGATTTTGAGGCTGAGACGTATGGAGGCAAGAAGGTTAAGCTTGGTGATTTTAAAAACAAAAAGACAGTAGCTCTCTATTTTTATCCAAAGGACAATACGCCAGGCTGCACTAAGGAGGCGTGTTCGATGAGGGATGGTATGAAGGAGCTAGAAAAACTAGGTATTCAAGTATTGGGGGTAAGCACTGACAGTGTAAAATCCCATGAGGGGTTTAGAGATAAATACAACCTTAACTTTCCCCTTTTGAGCGATAAAAGTAAGAACTTAGTAACTACCTATGGTGTTGAGAGTGATTACGGCTCGGCAAGAAGGGCAACTTTTCTAATAGATAAAACAGGTACTATCAGACATATTTGGGAAAAGGTTAATACAGCCGGGCATTCTGACGAAGTGATTAATAAGATAAAAGAACTCGGATTATGAACCGTCCGCCACCGATTGACACAACAGAGAAGAATACAATAAGCGAGATGATACACGATGCAAGATGAACGATGCAAGATTTATCATGCATCCTGAATCATGTATTATGCATCATTATATCTGTGTAAATCCGTGTTCATTCGTGGCTAAAAACAATTTCTATAATGTCCTATCTTCCCAAAGGAATCTTCATAACTGGCACGGATACAGGCGTGGGAAAAACCGTTGTATCCGCTGCGCTTGCCCTGACATTAAAACAGTCCGGTAATAAGGTTGCCGTAATGAAGCCAGTTCAGACGGGCACCGATTCAGGCGGCAACTTAGACATTGAGTTTATCCAAAGTGTGATCGAAACGAATTATCCGTTAGATAATGTATGTCCATACCGTTTCTCTCATCCACTTGCACCTTTAGTTGCGGCTAATCTTGTGGGGGAAAGAATTGATTTAGAGAGAATAAAATCTTGCTACTATAAGCTCGCTTCGATTCACGATACTGTCATTGTTGAAGGGGCTGGAGGGTTACTTGTACCACTTACAGATAATTACCTAATGTCCGATTTGGCTTCTAATCTAGGTCTATCTTTAATTATAGTTACACGTCCAAGCCTTGGAACGTTAAACCACACCCTTCTCACAGTAGAATCTGCAAAGGCTAGGGGGCTTAAAGTAATGGGAATAATAATAAATCAATTTCCTTCTTATCCTGGCCTTGCCGAACGCACAAATCCGGAGCTAATTCTCAAAATGACAGGAGAGCCGATTCTTGGTATCCTCCCCTTCGATCTCGGAATATGTGTGGAAGAGGGAAGGATTGGAAAGCTTAGAGAAATTGCATCTGCTTCTTTTACATCTGAGCTTGGCGGGAGTTTTAAAGTTGAGGAGTTTCTATCCAAATTGAAATAAATTGACAAACGGTTACGAGCAATACTCGTGATCCACCATGTAGCAATTTGATAATTCGCATTTTGGAAACGTGGATAGGTGGGGTTTTCTAACCCCACGAGACAAGCCTGTCCTGAGATTAACGAAGGAAATGTCTCGTCTATCGTCACTACAATAAATTGGGTCTGCCAGTCTCGCTAGCGGAGGGTCAACAGGCAACGAGCAAGACTCGTTGCCTACCCATTAATCGGGGATATAAAACAAAAAAAACGGGTAGTCCACCAGACCCCTCGACGGAGCTCGGGGCAGGCTTGCTGGTGGACATAAGCCCGTCCTCATCTTGATGAAAACCTAAAGATTAAGTGCTGAGAAATGAAAGATGCTCATAGCTTTAGGGATGAATTAGGCTCTTCTGGTAAATAATTCACTGGCTAGAAAACGAAAGACCTTTAGTTTACGAATCACAACTTGACAGATTGTTTGGGTATGATATACATACTAAGTTTTTTATTATACCTAGGTTTTAGCTTTCCGTTAGGAGTGCATTCCAAATTTAAGGTAGAGGATGATGAAAAAACTCCTGAAACTATGCTCTGGTGTTTCGCTCCTAATTCTAATCTTTCTGGGATTCTACCTCTACACTGCGGAAAGTAGCACTAAGGCTCCGGAGCAGCCAATTTTTTTCAGCCATAAGATTCATGCAGGTGATAACCAAATTCCCTGTCAATACTGTCATAGCTACGTCACAGAATCAACGATGCCTGGAATTCCCTCTATGCAAAAATGTATGGGTTGCCACACCTTTATTGCTGGAAAGGATGAGGAATATACGTACGACGGGAAGACAATAAACATGCAAAAGGAAATTCAGAAGGTAAAAGAGTACTGGGATAAAAAGGAGCCAATCTCCTGGATTAGAGTTAATTATCTACCTGATTTTGTTTACTTCACTCATAAAAGGCATGTTCTTCGTAAAGGAATCGAGTGTAAGACCTGTCACGGAGAGGTAGAAAAAATGGATGTAGTTCAACGTGTACATAGACTCCAGATGGGATGGTGTGTGAGTTGCCATCAAGCAAACGCAAAGGACGGAGATGAGCTAACTAAGCTCAAAGATTGTTTGACCTGTCATAAGTAGGATGGAGGTGAAATGTCCGAGATTAAGAAGAGTAGTTCGGCTAAGCTCGCCACAGGCGGGATAAAAAGAAGGGATTTCCTTAAGATCCTTGGGGTAGCTGGGGGTACTGCAGCAATTGCTGGGGGTTGTTCTCCAGAGCCTGTGGAAAAAATAATCCCTTATGTTATTCCCCCAGATACTATTATTCCAGGCATTCCAAAGTGGTACGCAAGCACATGTA
>JAHFBK010000192.1 GCA_023250035.1 Candidatus Dadabacteria bacterium | reverse complement strand
CGCGGACAAGATTAACCCACGATTTAATCGGGGGTCATCCCCACCGTCGTCATACCCGAATGCTTTTATCGGGTATCCATGTCTTGGATTCCCGCTGAAGCCTGTACCCGCATGTCTTAAGCGGGTAACTTGCGGGAATGACACCTTTGCATCCTCCCTTGAGTGTATGAGTGCGTAACATCAGTTATGTTAAATATTTCTCCAAAAAATCTCCCCACTTTGTAGTGTTTGCAAAATCGAGTTCTTTGTAATAGACCGAAGGATTTCTAAACGGAGGGAAATAGATTGATATTCCCTTTACCCTCTCCATCCTCGGACCAAGATGCCCTTCTGCTACAATGGGCGTTACCTTTTTCGCTCTTCCTTCTATAGCGTCAATCACATCTTGACAGGCTTTTTGAATCTTTCCCTTTACGCCGCCTTTAAGAAAGCTCGCAAAATTATGTAGATCAATGTAGTAGTTATCGAAAAACCTTGTAGACTTCCTCCAGGCTTTCGATATTGCGCCGTCTAACTCGGGATCTTGAAGATTTTTCAGCAGGGCATCCGCCAGGTTATCAATAGAATCTACTAAGTCATTAAGCCTCTCTAAGTCCATAGCCGATTGTGTGACATCTGTATCAAACTCACCAAATTTATCATATGACTCGATGTACCTATCAACTATATGAACGGCAAGGTCCTTAGGGGTGATTTTAGGATTGTCAACCGGAGCTCTTAAAACTCTGTCATAGGGCCAGCCGTCTCCCGGCTCGGTTTCCTCAGAGCCGACCAGGAATTTCACGTAGTCCTTAACCTGATATGCCACCTCAATCATAGTCATCAAACATGCATCCATTCCCAACACATCAATCTTTTTTCCATCAATTAGTGAGGATGCATATTGAAGAATATTCTTAAGCTCCTTATTGTCTAAACAGTCATTTGAACCGTCGTCATAGCATATTCCTCTTTCTTTTGGCGGAAGGCTAAGTATATGCTCCCTAGCGGTTCTAAACATGCTTCTTCTTAGTTTTGAAAGTGCCCTTGTGGTTATTTCCCTGCTTGAGGGGGCATTTTCACCTAAGAGCATCTCTGGAGGCACGTAAAACCCTGAGCCGTGGTTCCAGAGTACAAGCATATAGTGCTCGGCGGGGTACTCGGTAAAACCCCAGCGGATAAAGTCCATAAGGACCTTAGGGTCGCCGGTGTTGGTCGCTCCTAGGTCAGCGATGAGTTTAGAGGTTATTTTTCTTGTATCTGCACCCTTGGTTATATAATATCTCCTTGTGCTTCTCCAGTCATCGTTGCTGTTGTCATAGTCGGCTGCCCTGTCTATCTGTGCAAGCATATTAACCTTCCCTTCTAATGAGCCCACCATCTCCATCTCGTTTATATCCTTTATGGCAGCACCTTCAAGGTCATTATCTCCAGCTAAAAACACTAAAACAGTCCAATTCGCCTTTATCATTCTACATTGCCTCCCTTTAGCTTTTCTTGGTCAATATAGCTAAAAGCATAAATTCGTTTTATGCCTAAATCCATTATATAACAAAATAAGCTTTCTTGGCAATAAGTTGCCTCTCCGATCAGGCATGGTTTCACCTCACTTAATTCATTTAACTTACAAAAAGCATGATATAATGTACTAATATAGTGGTAATTTTACCTATTGGATTGTTTAAGATGTTTCAATTGGCTAAGAATAAAAAGTCATCTGTGATAATAGTGAGAGAGAGTGATGGTACAGGAGGATGTATCTGCTGCTCAGGCGGAATGGGTGAGTTCGCAAAAAAGGATCACTCTTATGGAAAAATTAGAAAAATAGCTGAGGAATGCGGAAGGCTCCATAGAGAAATCACTAAGATATTCGGAGACGACGGAGTAGAAATTATTCAGATTGAACCAAGGGCTTATTTCTATTTGATGCCAAAGGTCTTAAAAGATGTTTTAAAATTCAGACCCTCTATACTTTCTACCATCCGCACAATATTCTTCTGGTACCCAGTGCCTGTGGTGATTGTAAACGGAAAGCCAATAGGCTTAGGAAGAGTCCCGACGATTGATGAGGTTTTAAAGGAAATAGAACATTCCAAAGCAAATTCCATCAATTAAATTGGTATAATTCGTAAATAACATGTAAGAACAATTTAATTATTGGGTTTCTCATCTTCATACTTGCCCCAGGCTATCATTGAAGTTTAAAGATTTGGTTTTTGCCATATAGTAGAATGGTTATAGGTGAAAAGGCAAATTATAGGGTAAAAGTGATACCAGAAATGATACTAGAAACCTATTGACATTGTTTTTAGATGAGGGTATCTATTAAAATATACATAGGTCTTTCCAAGGGTTTATCTATACAAAATTTTGGTTTTATGACTTAAAAAGCTCATGCGGATAATACTTGGCAAAGGAGGGAGTAGATATGAAAAGGCTTATTAGTTTTAGCATAATTATTTCGGTTATAATAGAAGCTTGTCGAGCAGGTTTCTTTCCAGTCCATGGGGGCCGGAGATGGCGATTGTTTATTCTGGCGCTGGTATCTAGTAGCCTGCTGCTGATGGCCCAGACGGGGGCGGGCGCCACTGACCCCAGTAACTTCAGTCTAAGTGGTGATTCGGCGGGTGCCTTCGTTTTGCCGGGTGATGTGGAGCTGGTGCAAAGCTTCCGTCTAGATACGTACGGGCTCACCTACGAACGGTACCAGCAATACTTTGGCCAGGCGCAGATCCTGGGCGGGCAGATTACTCTATACCGGGATGATTCCGGGGCCATCACCACCGTTATCGGTACCCACTTTACAGGCATCGTACCCAGTAACGCCGTCCGTCTCTCTGGGGCGGATGCTAGAGGAGTGGCTGATCGGGATATTGGCCCTGCCAAACAGCGCATCGTTGACCTGATGATCGATCCTGAGACCGGCCGCTACTTCTTCCGAGTAGAGAGCCGGGGCTTTGACAGCCGCTGGTTCCACTGGATCGACGCCTCCGACGGTGGGGTGCTGAACAAGTACGATGCCATCGAGACCAACGACGGCAAGGGTGTTAAGGGCGACACCAAGGACATCAATGGCCCTGACAACGTGAGCACAGCCGACGACCTCACAACCTTTCACAGCGGATCAGGGCACGGTGCAAGTAGCTCGCACTGGGACCTCTTCTCGAAAGACAACCGCCAGTGGACCTTCGATGCCCGCAATCGGAGTTCTATACTCTACTATTTGACGGACAGCGACAACCACTGGACCAACGTCACTAGCAACCGTCAATCGCCCGGCCAGCCCGCGCCGATCGGCGCCCAATACTACGCTAACGTTACTGACGATTACTTCTTGATCCGGCATGGATTCCGTTGGGAGGGCTGCTACACACGGATGCAGTCTGTTGCCCACTACAAACGTAATTACAACAATGCCTTTTGGAACGGGACCTACACCGTCTATGGCGACGGTGATGGCACGACCTTTCGGGAGTTCAGCGGTGGCTTGGACGTGGTGACACATGAACACACCCACGGGGTGACCGACTGCACGTCAAATCTCATCTACCAGGATGAGTCGGGTGCCCTCAACGAGTCCTTCTCGGACATTCTTGGCGATAGCGCTGAGTTCTTTGCGAATGAGCCCACCTCGAGCAACTGTGTTAGG
>JAHFBK010000006.1 GCA_023250035.1 Candidatus Dadabacteria bacterium | reverse complement strand
GGTCTTCATGATAACTAGTCTTACTTATGTATGGAGCGAAATAATTTAAATGATCCATTCGAGTCTCCTAACCATGTTTACTTTATTTTAAAGCTTTCGTTCTTTATCTACTACTGGACGGACTTCCTTAACACGATTATGTCATTAAGAATAATTCTAACACAACAACAAATTTCTTTAAAGTTGCGTTGTCATAAACGGGGTCAGAAAAAGTATGGTTCGCGATATAATAGTAAGTCTCATAACTGTGAGCTGTAAACTAAATTCCTGCGCCAATGTTCATCCTCAAAGAGTGCATTTCTAATAGCCTACCATCTACTATGCTCGCTTAGTTTCGGATTTAAAAGCTTTCTCAATTTACCAATAAGCATAATTGTCTCATCTACTGTATTCAAAATGCTATACATAGCATCTTCAATATCCACATCGTATTCAACATCCCACTTAAGTTTAGCGGAGGGGTCTATACTACCCAAATAAGACGTAAGTTCATCAAACCATATTATTGTGAAGGTCGTAAACATTATTGATTTCCCCAGCGTCAACGAGGTCTTCTAGGACTTTTATAAATTTTATAGTGACTGCAAATAAATGTAATTTTCGTCAACACTGATGGTTAGCTTTGCAGTATCAAATGGCACAATCTTTGGAATGGGTAAATCTTCAACATGAATTCCTATCTCATCAGACCAGCTTGTTTTAAAGCCTTCCATCTCTAATTCCGCCTTTATTTTTAAAGCTAATTCTTTCTTTTCAGATATTGAGAGGCTATCCTTTCTCATATTTTCACCAACTTACAAATTCAATTGAACTGGCTACTGGATTTCCGCTAATGACATTCAATGCCATACTTAACTTCCTCATTTCTACCTCCCCCCATCCTAGCCTTCCCCCATATTGGGGGGAAGGGATATTTTCATGCGGGACTGTCTGTTTATGTGCAAATACCCACAGCTTGTTGCGGGGTTATTTACTCTTGTTATATTCAAACAATGTTTTTTAACAACTTATGAATCTCGACCATGGCCAGGGTGTCCATCTTGCAATAAGCCCTGAGGTCTTCAATCATTTGATTTTTGTCTACTTCGTTTTTAGTTCTAATCATTAAATTCCACACCAACTGAGCTTGATTCCCTTCCCCAACAGCCAGTTCCTTGTAACTCAACTCCGGTATTAACACCGGAAGAACGCTTTTTAGGGAATTTGAGTTTCTAAAATCAGGATGCTTATAATAACGTTTAAATATATCAAACTGATCCCATAGCCTATTGGTTATCGAAGTTAATTGCAGTGAATGCTCAGGAAAAGATTTAGCTAAACTCGTGAGTACTTCCCTTTCAAATGGTGCATAGTAAACCACTACTGATCCCTTCTGTTTGATATTTTTAACTAAAGATTCTAACAGAGGCAACCTCGGGTCAGTTTGATCCAAGTGGATATATTCAAAATGTTCTATATCTCTGTTTTTATACATGATGTAGCAACTATATTGAAACGGAATTTTATCAAAAGGCCTCGTTCCATTGAATCGCGGAATCGCAGAACTATCAGTTTCAAAGTCGAGAAAATGAAGCGGATATTCAAGTTTGGATAGCTTTTTTCTGATTCCAACATGGTCAATCTCCGTTTGCCCGTTGAATATCCAGTTTATGTATTTACGTTGAACATCAGTTAGTGGATAATCATTGGGTAATTGCTCAAGTAAGATTATTCCCCTTTCTCTCAATTCGATTTTTTTATTATAATCAAGCTTGGGTATATTGAAGACAGTTCTGTTGCCTACGTTCTGCCAGCAGTACTCCTTAAAAGGACATGCGTAGGGGCTGTTACAATGCGGGCCTATAAGGATTTTAGGTTCATTTTCGAACTTAATCACATCTTTAAACGTGGTTATATTTCCTGATACCTCATGGATTTTCTCTTCTACCCTATCGCTTACATCCTTAATCACGAACAAATTTGAAAGGTCAGGATAGACACATTTTCTGTTTATGTACATAATCCAGGTTCCATTTATCTTTAACCCCGATCCTTCTAAAACATATTTTTGCACCGCTAAGTCTGGTATGTATTCATCCTTAATACTAATAGCTGACTTAACTTCTATAATATCCCATGATTCATCCTTATTCTTTTTTATTATGTTAGCCATTACGAAGGTATTGTCATGAAAGAAAGTACCTTCAAAGATTATTGATTTTCCTCTCGCTATAGCATTTTGCGTTTCCCCGACACAATTATAAATTTTTGAACGATCTGTATTAATCAAATATCCCTCCCCGAAATAACTTCGTGCCGTGATTCCAACTTCCTTACCCTGCTCAAATAGTCTTTTCTGATATTCTGGTGCCTCCGAAGCTTTATCTGGATCGTTGATCTCAAGCCATAGACGCTTTTCACACTGAAGACCTGAGAGGTATTTTGATTTTGAAAGATTTTTTGACATATTTTTACCCGTCATTAAGTGTTAAAATTTAAATAAGCATGTTTCACTGGCTTAATTTTTTCCCTATACATAATGGACCCCTGTCCAGGTTAACATACTATCTAATTCTCTCCATACCTAGTCCCCTTGCTATTCTCATCTACTGATTGTAGAGCAGCCATAAATTCAGCTTATTTCTTTATCTCTACAGGAAGAGTAGAACCGCTTAAGGTTTTCCCTCTTATTCTCTCTATGTTTACATCGAGAATTTTCTCGTAGACCACCCGACCACCTATCTCCTTTATATTGACATCCAGTACCTGATTTGATGCGCCAACGCTCTCCGAGATGAAAATCGGTTTAAGCAAAAATCCCCAAAGAGCTATGGCAATAATTGTAAGAACTATTTTTGTATAAAGATCGGTCTTCATAGTTGATTCCTCCTTTAAGTACTTTTAACTTTTCCCGCAGTTTCATACTCCCGCTCGTTTTATTTCTTGCAGAGGAGTTATGGCTCTAAAATTTCTTTCTATAAAGTCTTTATCACAATAAACACGATAGGCTCTAAAACCCAGTTCCTCATACCACCACCAGTTATAAGCTTCATATCCAACTCTGTATGGAGTATTGTTTTTATCTACAGCCCAACCTTCGGCGCTATACCATAGAGGATGGCTATTAAATTTTATGCTTAAAAATTATCCCCTTTTTAGACAATTCTCTCACACTAACCCCATCCTCCTTTCCCCATTTTCTAAACCACCCACAACTTTTGCTTCCTTCCAAGTCCTTATCAACCTTGAAACTTCCTCCATAGATGGAAAATCTCCTTTGGTTACGTAAGTTCTTAGCAAATGCTGGAACCCCCCTTTGAGTTCGGCAAAGGTATCAACGTTATTTATCAGTAGTTCTTTTAGAGGATCTGGTAGATTTAAATCCGATCCATTTAGATAATTGGATAAGACCAATTTTTTTGCACTCTTAGAGGGCTTTTCAAGCTCTACAAGATAGTCAATTCTCCCAGGATGAAGCAGGGCTTTTTCTATCATATCTACATTATTTGATGTAGCAATAAGCACGACCTTTTCCACATTTAATAGTCCTTCAAAAGTTTCAAGTAAAAATCCAACTAAACTATTAGCTGGTTCTCTCCTATCTTTAAAATTTACGTCTATGTCTTCTAAAAATAGGATACATGGAAACAAAGCCTTACAACTGTTTAACAGTACCGACATATTCATGTAATCAAGGCAGTCCTGATAAACCTGGACTATGGTAAAGTTCCTTTCAAGAAGAAGCTTATTGAAATAGCTCCTAAGTATATAGGTCTTTCCGACACCGGGTTGACCATAAAATAACATTCCCAGAGTGTTGGACATGTTATATGTAGAAAACCTGTTACAAAAATCTTCAAATTTCCATAGGGAGTTTTCCAGAATTGTTACAACTGATTGTGGTAAAGTGTGTTTTATTTCATCAAAGTGTGGACCGCTTAAACTGTTTCGAACTCTGCAGGATTCAATTCCCTCTATGAGTGTATATTTATTTTTATAATCTTCATTAAATGCCTGAAAGAATAGGTTCTCTAAGTCCTTGAAATCAAGGGTGGTTAAAAACATTAGTGTGTAGTACTCGTGAGGTCCTGCTATTGTCGGATAGATAAGTGCTCTATTGGGGCGATGGTAAAATATTCCTTCAGGATGAGCGACTTCATATCCATTTTTTAGTAAAACTTTTTTAAATGTTCCAAAGGCAAAGAAATGAAGCGGACAATGAATCTTATATTTCCTGAGAGGCTTATCTAAAACTGGGGATGTAAACTCTTTAATCTGATGCTCCATAACTAAAACCTCCTTTTCTCAATGAAATAGGGTAGATATATATCTTGGGTTCAAAAAGCGTGCCAAAAGGTGTGAAATCGGTAGAACCTTTCACGATCAACTCACCTAAGCGGCACATAGTTTTCTCCCTCAGTTCCCTCCATTACTTAATGAAACCGCCTTTTGATAACCGTTCTTTAAGTTCGACTAAATCCAACTTTAAAAGTTCAGCTAGTTTTTCGAAAGAAATCGTTCGTTCTGTATAAGCTCGGACTGCCAGCTTGCAGTACCTCTCAGGAAGATGTTGGGGTTCTTTTACACTCTCTTCGGTAAATCCGAAAAGAGATTCTTCTATGTTAGCAGGATCTATCTCTAAGAGTTCGAGAAGCTTGGGTCTTCTTAAGTATCTTAAATCTTTCAGCCTGTAGAGCATCGCTTGGTAGCTCACGCCGAAATATCTTTTTATATAAACAACCTCTTCAGCTTCAAGCCTGTTTTTTGCATAAAGACTTACAAGTTTTGAGACACTAGCCTCTGGCATAAGGAAGTTTGCGGCAAATAAATTGGCAATGCGCTCTATTGGTTTTTTATGCTCTTCAATGCCACCCGTTATAATCTGACAAATCGCATAACCTTTTTCTCTGTCCTTTAGATAATGACAGTACTCGTGGGCCGCGGTAAAGACTTGTCTCCCTTTACTTCGAGATGTGTTTATTAGCATAAAAGCCCCTTTATCTCTGTTGTAGATAAAAGCACCATCAACCGAGGATTCCTCAATGTTCATTCTTACAATACGGACCCCTTGAGTTTCTAGTAGCAGGAAGATGTCTCTTATAGGTTCATCTCCTAAACTCGATCTTCTTCTTTCATCCAGGGCTAACTTTTCAGCATAACGATATGTCTGACCGAAATCGCTTAATATGCTAGAGGGAGGGTCAGGATAAATTGGAGTAAGAGATGGGAGAATTTCTTCTGTTGCCTTTTCTAAAAAATAATAATCCTCACAAAAGTCCTTGAACTTCCTGATTTCATCTTTGTCCTTCTCGTTTATTTCAGCCGTTCTTAGAGCTAGAGCGAAGTCATCTCTTTTAGTGTCCATGAAATAGCTTGCTTCTTTACTGAAAATTGAAGCAATTTTCGATAGTACTTCGAGGCTGGGATTTCTTTTGCCGGACTCAACCATAGAAATAAACTCCTTTGAAACCCCAACTTTTTCTGCAACCTCTTCCTGAGTTAAGCCCTCAGATTCTCTCAGGTTTTTAATTTTTTCACCAATCATTTCAGTTAATCTTTTTGGTTAATTAATGTAATATTATAACTATAAGTTAACTATTGTCAAGTGTTGTGCAAAATTTGCCAATAATTTTCATAAAATATCCGTTTTTGGAGGGGCTAGAAGCAACTCTGTGAAACGATACTAAGCTTTTAACCGTCTAATAATAAGTTAAAAGCTTGTTATATTATTCGCACTTAATAGAAAACGCATACGTGAGGTAATTCATTATGAAGAAATATGACATAATCGTCATTGGCGCAGGGAGTGGTGGACTTAACATAGCAGGCTTTATGAATCGAGCCGGTTTTAAGGTGCTTCTTATTGACAAAACTGATAGACGTATCGGTGGTGACTGTCTCAACTCTGGTTGCGTTCCAAGTAAGGCGTTGATACATATAGCTCGTCTCTTGAAAAACGCTAATGAGGCAAATAGGTTCGGTCTCACCGTCAATGGCAAAGCCGACATCACAGAGGTTTTAGGTTATGTCAAGGAAAAACAAGAAGTCATCAGGGTTCATGAAAATGCTGATCATTTCCGCAAGATCGGAATGGACGTTGCACTTGGAGAAGCCCGGTTTGCAGGTCCTGATTCTGTGACTGTTGGAAACGAGACATATCGTAGCAAGAAAATAATCCTTGCAACTGGCTCTCGTCCACGGAAGCTGAATGTACCAGGAATCGAAAAGGTGAAATATGAGACTAATGAAACTATATTTGATCTAGATAAGCTTCCCGATCATCTGGTTGTTATTGGCGGCGGGCCAATTGGGATTGAGCTAGGTCAAGCTTTCCGGCATCTTGGTTCAAAAGTTACAGTAGTAGAGATGGATTCGAAATTTCTCCCGAAGGAAAGTCCTGAGATTGCAGAGGTTCTTCGCAGGCGAATGGAATCAGAGGGCGTAAATTTCATCTTTAACGCAAGCGTCAGAGAGTTTACCTCACCTAATCAGGCAATCATTATTAACAAGGATAATAAAGAGACACGGATTGATTTCGATACTATGCTCGTGAGTATTGGGAGGGATTATAATATAAATGGTTTATCTCTCGAGAAGGCGGGGATTGAGCTTGACGAGACTGGAAAAAGGCTCAAGGTAGATGAATACCTCCGTACTACAAATAAGCGTGTATATGTCTCTGGGGATGTCGCTGGCTCCTACCAGTTCACCCATGCCGCTGAGGTTCATGCAGGTGTCATCATAAACAATTTCTTCTCTCCCTTTAAGAAAAAGCTAAACAATGACCACATGGCCTGGGTGACATATACATCTCCTGAAATAGCCACTTTTGGTTTGAATGAGGAGCAACTTAAGCAGCGTGGAATATCGTATGAAAAGGTCGTGTTTGACTTCGATGAAGACGACCGGGCAATCGTTGATGAGGCCCAGTATGGCAAGCTTCTATTATTCATTGCGAAAGACAGGATCCTCGGTGGTTCTATGGTAGCTGAGAACGCAGGCGAACTTTCCCAGGAACTTATACTTGCAAACTCAAGCGGACTTAAGCTAAAGCATATCTTCGGCAAGGTCTATCCCTATCCCACAGCTAGTCGAGTGAACAAGCGGATCATCAGTTTATACTACGCAAATAAGCTGACTCCTTTCGCAAAAAAGGTATTACACTTATTCTATGGATGAGTTCCGATAGAGACTTAACGGCTAAAACACTTTCCCTATATGAGCAGGGTGTATTTGAACCAAACTTCTTCAATCAGGCAATTTTAAGCTTTAAAGATATATATGCTTTACTTTTTAAATTTTGAGAGTTATATTAATTGCGTAGCAACCATGAAATATTTAAATTTTCTTTTGATTCTTACTACATTTCTTTGTTACACAGGGATTTGTTCAGATTTTGCTAACTCCCATACTCAACCGAATATGAAGAGCTGCCATTCAAACAAGCAGGATAACCTTTCCGGTTATAAGACCATACCATATTCATACAAGAATTCCGACACAATAAAGTATAAAATACATATGTGTCAAGATGCCCTACCTAATGCCCCTCTTAGTCATGACTTTGATCTAACAAATCTTCTTTTATGCTCGTTAGCTATTAATTTGCCAACTTTAGAAATTAATGATGTTCCTGGTTTTCCCTTTAGTTTGGAAATAAAGGAACACCATCCACCTGACTTATTCTTATCTAATTCCTCCTTTTTACTTTAATTCCAACCCTGGTCTTACCTCTGCTTAGTGGTATAGCCTTTAAAAGCATATCAGTATCTTTATATCGTTATCATACTTTCCGGCAGAGGTAAAGTGCCAAATAAATCCTTTTATAAAACTTTAAAAGGGAGGTTACAAACAATGATTAAGCATAGTAATTCGCTTATAAAAAGAAAGGAGGTATCA
Organism: Candidatus Dadabacteria bacterium; assembly: GCA_023250035.1. Taxonomy (GTDB): domain Bacteria; phylum Desulfobacterota_D; class UBA1144; order Nemesobacterales; family CSP1-2; genus CSP1-2. The sequence goes on along the minus strand of JAHFBK010000006.1, from coordinate 28,314 downwards.
AAAATGAACAAGATGTCACAAATAGTTATAGCTTTGATAGTATTCCTCATGCTTTTCTCTTTCATAGGAGTGGTTCCTGGAGGTGCTGCTGAGGAGGAAGATGTAGACAAAATGATAGAGACTGCTAATACCCCCGAGGATCATATAAAGATTGCAGAGTACTACGAAAAGCAAGCTGCAAAAATGGAGCAAGAGGCGAGTTTCCACGCCTCTCTAGCCGATTCGTACAAGAGTAGGGGTAAGCCTTTACTTGGGCTTGCTAAACACTGCTCTGATCTTTCAAAGAGGTATATGGAAGCCGCAAAAGACTATAAGGCTATGGCAATGGAACATATGAAGATGGCTCAGGAGATGCAAAAGCAGTGATATAAATGATTCCCCAGGCATGGAAGAAGCCTAACCTGCCTGGGGAACGCCTATATCATTTATTCTGCATATGATTTACTCGTGTTGTGAAAAGCTTTGAGTGGATTTCTATAAGGAGGTGTAAAGATGAGACTCATTCTAGCATTCATACTTACTATGGCCTTAACTGGGGTTAGTGCTTTTGCCGTAGTATCTGATGCGCAGTCTGCATCAGATGGAAATAAAAAGGTAGTATCTGATGCTGCATTATCCGTTCCGCAGTGTGGAACGAATGGTAATAAACAATGTGCATCAGATGGAAATAAAATAGAGGCTACGCCCCTTAAATCCCTTGTTGAAGAAGCATTACGTAATAACCCTGAAATAAAAGCGTCAAAAGCCAGATGGGAATCGTCGACAAAACGCCCCTCACAGGTCAGCACACTTCCAAATCCCGAAATAGGAGTTAACTATAAGAATGTGACCTTTAACAAACTCACACTTGGAGATGACGACTTTACAGAACTTGAATTTTATGCCTCTCAAGAGTTTCCCTTTCCCGGTAAGCTTTCCCTGAAAGGTAAAATTGCAAAAGAAGAAGCCGAGGCTGAAGAGCAGTTCTTAGAAGTTACAGTAAGAAGGGTTACAGCCGACCTTAAGGAAGCTTACTACGACTGGTATCTAGTGAATAAATCAATAGAGGTCACTTCAAAAAATAAGGAACTTCTTGATAAATTCGTAAAGATTGCCGAGGCCAAATACGCCGTTGGAAGGGGAATACAGCAGGATGTGATAAAAGCTCAGGTAGAAGTTTCAGGATTTATTGAAAGACTTGAGCTTTTAAACCAGAAGAAAGAGGTTGTAGTAGCCAGGATAAGAAGCATTCTTAGTCGTCCACCTGATTCCCCTCTTGGGAAACCCGAGGAGGTGAAAAAGTCAGAACTCCAACTATCTTTAGACGAACTCTACAAACTTACAGAGAGTGAGAGTCCAATTCTTAGAGCAAGGGGAAATCTTATCGAAAGAAATGAGCAGGCTTTAGGACTCGCAAAGAAAGGGTATTTCCCTGATTTTATAGCAGGATTTGGGTGGTTTAATCGAGGAAAGTTTACAAACGAAGGTCCCTTTGCCAATGAGTGGGTAGTAAGGGTTGGCTTTATAGTCCCACTTTATTTTTCGAGAAAGGAGAGATTTGGAGTCGAAGAATCAGTATTCCAACTTCAAGAAGCGAAAGAAGAATACAGAAGCACAAGTTTAAATCTATCCTTTACCGTAAAAGATAAATACATTACAGCTAAGACCTCAGAGAAGCTCTTAGACCTCTACTCTAAGGGGATAATCCCACAAGCCACTCTCTCACTCGAGTCTGCAATTGCCGGATATGAGGTTGGAAACGTTGATTTCCTTACACTCCTAGACAACCTTGTTACACTCTTTAATTTCGAGCTTTCTTACTACACTCAACTCGCTGAGTATCAAAAGGCTTTGGCAAGGATTGAGGAAAATATCGGGGTGGACTTGACGAGGTGATTAACAGGAGAAACACAAGCAGTAGAGACGCACTGCAGTGTGTCTCTACATTAATTATCAGCAAATCTAGAGGAGGTAAACATAATGAAAAAAAAGATAATTAAATTGGGAGCCTTGACAGTTGTGACCCTGTTTATTCTAATTTTTGCCTTTTCCTATGTCTCAACGAAGCTAAAAGGAGGGGGCGGAGAAAAAAGCACAGTCACAGAATCTTCTCAGGAAATGGAAGGGATGCAGGGAATGCAAGGCATGCAGGGAATGGAGGGGATGCAAAATGAAAGCGGGGCCGAAGGACAGATGCAGGATAACCAAATCCCCTCCGAGTTTGTAGGTATAGAGATAAGCCCAGAGAAACAACAACTAATAGGAATAAAAACTGAAGAGATTGCTCTTAGAAAACTGGTAAAAAATATAAGAACCGTAGGTATTGTTGAGGCGGATGAGAGAAAAATAGCACATGTGCATGTTAAGTTCAGCGGTTGGATAAAGGATATGTTTATCTATGAAGGAGCGTATGTAAAACACGGTGACCCACTTTTTACAATATATAGTCCTGATTTGGTTTCGACCCAGGAGGAGTATCTTCTGGCTTTAAAGGCAAAGAATACGCTCGATAAGAGTTCATATCCTGAAGTGTCATCCGGTGCTAGTTCTCTGCTTGAGGCTACGCGAAGGAGATTTCGTCTCTGGGATATATCAGAAAGTGAGCTTAAAACGATTGAGAAAACTGGAAAGCCACTTACGTATATGACAATCCACTCGCACATGAACGGGTATATAACTAAAAGAATGTTTTTCCCTGGAATGCATGTAGCAGAGCACGAAGATGTGTTAATAATGGCAGACCTATCAACAGTATGGGTAATTGCAAACGTTTATGAGTACGAACTTCCATTAGTTAAAGAGGGAGAGGAAGCAACACTTCAGCTCTCCTACTATCCGGGTGAAACATTTACCGGAAAAGTAATGTATATCTACCCCATGCTTGATATAAGTACTAGAACTGCGAAGGTAAGGTTTGAATTTCCCAATCCAGACAACAAACTCAAGCCCGGAATGTATGCAAACGTGGTTCTCCAAAGCGACTTGGGCGAGATACTCTCTGTAGCCGAGGACGCTGTAATTGACACAGGAGAGAGGAAAGTCGTATTTATCGCCTCAGGAGATGGATACTTCGACCCAAGGGAAGTTAAGGTAGGGAAAAAGGCTGAGGGGTATTATGAAGTAATGGACGGACTGCGTGAAGGAGAGCAAGTTGTAAGAAGTGCCGCATTCTTCGTAGACTCTGAAAGTCGCCTTAAGGCGGCGTTTCAGTCTTTAAGTGGAGGCAGGGAAGAGGCTGTTGCCGTCGGCGGAGATCAGACGCGAGGGAAAAGTGATATTAAGATTTCATTCTCCACAGACCCAGACCCGCCTGAGTCAGGAAAAACTACTTTCAGGTTTAAACTCACTGACCCTGAAGGTAAGCCGATTACAGATGCGAAGGTTAAATTCACTATCCTCATGCCTGCAATGCCAGGAATGGCTGAAATGAGGAGCGCGAGTGACGCAAGACATGCTGGAGATGGAGTCTATGAAGGAGAGTTAAATATCCCTGTGAGTGGGGGATGGACTCTAGGCGTTGGTGCTCTTGTGCCCGGAACACCACCCGTAAATGAGAGTTTTGATTTGAATGTTAAATGATGCAGGGGCAACCCTTGCGGTTGCCCAGAAGAAGAGGGCAGGTGCAAGACCTGCCCCTACAGTTGGAGAAAATAATTGTAAAAGGGGAAAGAAATATAGTTAGTAAAATAAAAAGGTGAAAAACAATGATAGAAAAAACGATTGAATACTTCTCTCGAAATAGATTCGTTGTTTTCCTTATAGTTGGTTTTCTTACGGTCTGGGGCATCTGGGCGCTAAAACGTGTGCCGCTCGATGCAATACCAGACCTCTCAGATGTCCAGGTAATAGTCTTTACAGAGTGGCCCGGAAGAAGCCCGGATTTGGTAGAAGACCAGATTACATACCCTATCGTCACAACGCTCCTTTCAGCACCAAAGGTCACAGTTGTAAGAGGAACATCAATGTTCGGTTTTTCCTTCGTTTATGTTCTATTTGAGGATGGGACGGATATATACTGGGCAAGGACCCGTGTCCTCGAGTATATGAGTGGAATCCGGGGAAGACTCCCCGAAGGGGTTACTCCAGTAATTGGGCCTGATGCTACCGGTGTAGGATGGGTTTTTCAATATGCCCTCGTGGATGAAACTGGTAAGCACAATTTAGCAGAACTACGCTCGTTTAACGATTGGTATTTAAGATACTGGCTTAGAAGTGTTCCTGGAGTTGCAGAGGTTGAAAGTATCGGGGGTTTCCAAAAGCAGTATCAGGTAAACGTAGACCCAAGTAAACTTCTTGCTTATAACATAACACTTACCAAGGTTATTCAATCCATAAGGATGAGCAACAACGATGTCGGTGGAAGAGTGGTAGAAGCTACAGGAAGAGAGTACGTCGTAAGAGGAAGAGGATATATAAAATCACTCAATGATATTGAAAATATCGTCGTGGCTATGGATGGAAGGGGAACAGGAACACCAGTATTTATAAAAGACATTGCCGATGTAACTCTAGGTCCCGATATTCGGCGTGGAATTGTAGACCTTGATGGAAAGGGGGAGGTATTAGGCGGAGTCGTGGTTATGAGATACGGTGAGAATGCGCTTAACGTTATAAAAAGGGTAAAGGAGAAACTAAAGGAAGTAGAGCCTGCCTTTCCTGAAGGGGTTAAGTTAGTCGTAACTTATGATAGGTCAAATCTGATTTTAAGAGCTATAGACACCCTAAAACGAACCCTAATAGAAGAAAGCATAATCGTAAGCCTAGTGTGTATCCTTTTTCTCTTTCATTTCCGCTCTGCGCTTGTAATTATATTCACACTCCCGTTTGCAATACTTTTTTCATTCATCCCTATGTATTACATGAAACTCACATCCAATATTATGTCTCTAGGTGGAATTGCAATTGCCATAGGGGCTATGGTTGATGCTGCGATTGTGCTTGTTGAGAACGTACATAAAAGGCTTGAACACTGGGAGGAAGAGGGAGGGGTTGGGGATAGACTAAAGGTAATGATAGATGCCTCGAAAGAGGTTGGAAAACCAATATTCTTTGCGCTTCTTGTCATAGTAGTTTCATTCACTCCTGTTTTTACATTGGAAGCTCAAGAGGGAAGGCTATTTAAGCCTCTAGCCTACACTAAGACCTTCGGAATGTTTTTCGCGGCCCTTCTTTCAATTACCCTTACACCTGCCCTCATAACGATTCTTATACGGGGGAAAATTGTTTCAGAGAAGAAAAATCCCATAAGCCGTTTTTTAATTCGGGTTTATGAGCCTTTAGTAAGACTCGTTGTAAGGTTGAGAAATATAACCGTCGCTGTAGCCATTCTTATTTTATTGGTTACAATTCCCATCTTTTTTAAGCTGGGTTCTGAGTTTATGCCTCCCCTTAACGAAGGGAGCATAATGTACATGCCCATAACTCCTCCTGGAATCTCCATTACAGAAGCCGGAAGGTTACTTCAAATTCAGGATAAAATCATTAGTCAATTTCCTGAAGTTGAAACCGTTTTTGGCAAGGTAGGTAGAGCCGAAACCCCAACTGATCCCGCACCCCTTTCAATGGTTGAAAATACCATAACCCTAAAGTCCGAGGACGAGTGGCGAATGATTTCACAAAAAAGATGGTATTCAGGTTGGGCACCTGAGTTTATTAAAAAAATCCTCCGGCCTATTTGGCCCGAGCAGAGAAAGATGTCTTGGGATGAACTGACCGCTGAGATGAACAGTATGCTCAAATTCCCCGGTGTTACAAACATATGGACTATGCCTATAAGAAATAGAACAGATATGCTTACAACAGGGATTCGAACCCCTGTAGGGATAAAGATATACGGGAAAGACCTGAACGTAATAGAAGAGATAGGAAAGCAAATAGAGGCTGCTCTAAGAGATGTTCCGGGCACGATAAGTGCTTACGCAGAAAGGGTAACAGGTGGATACTATCTCGATTTCAATATCCGACGTGAAGAAGCAGCACGCTATGGGCTTACTGTCGGAGACGTAGAGGATATAATAGAGGCGGCGATAGGAGGGAATAGCGTAACACAGACCGTAGAGGGACCTGAAAGGTATCTGGTAAATGTTAGGTACGCAAGGGAACTTCGTGATGATGTGGAGAAACTCAAAAGAGTTCTTGTTCCTACACCCATGGGGGCACAGGTTCCCCTTGAGCAGCTTGCCGACGTTCAGACGCGGACGGGACCCTCTGAGATACGAAATGAGGATGGTTCCAAAGCAGCTTATGTCTTTATTGATATGAGAGGAAGGGATATAGGAGGCTATGTTGATGAGGCCAAACGGGTAGTAAGTGAAAAGGTAGAACTTCCACCCGGTTATTACATCTCGTGGAGTGGTCAATACGAGTTTTTGCTAAGAGTTAGGGAGAAATTAAAAATAGTAATCCCTATTACGCTACTTATAATCTTTGTTCTTCTTTATCTTAACTTTCGAAGTATTACGGAAACTCTGATTGTTATTCTCTCCGTTCCATTTGCATTGGTTGGTAGTGTTTGGTTAATGTATCTACTCGGTTACAACATAAGTATAGCAGTCTGGGTAGGTATTATTGCAGTCGCAGGCCTTGCGGCTCAAACCGGGGTTGTAATGATAATTTATCTCGACAACGCTTATGAAAAGAGAGTAAAAGAAGGAAGGATGAAAAACTGGGACGATTTGGCTGAAACGATAGATGAAGGGGCCGTGCAGAGGGTGAGACCTAAGATGATGACTGTGATGACAATGATTCTGGGACTCCTTCCACTTCTTTGGAGTCACGGCACTGGAGCGGATGTAATGAAGCGAATCGCAGCTCCTATGATCGGTGGACTTGTAACATCAACTATTCTGACGCTTCTTATAATCCCTGCAATATACGCGATATGGAAAGGCAGGGGTTTGCAACAACATAGGGAGGGAAAAGAGAATGGATAAGGGCAAATCCAGGAAATGAGGGAGGTAATGTACAATGAAGCAAACCTTTGAGGAATTTGACAAAATCAAGGTACTCGTAGGGCAGCATAAAGTTTGTTGGGAGGTATGGCCAGAATATCATATAAACCAAAAAGGCGAAAAAGTACAGATCGGTTTTGAATTAGACCTTGTAGGTACACATTATCATCCGGTGCAATCACCTACACCGGGTTGCAAGGAATGTGTGAAAGTATATGAAGACCTAAATCAAATTGCACATTGGATTATGCCCAAGGAGGAACGTGATAGCGTATATGGAATCAGACCTTTTGATGTATCGATCCACCAAGCTCCTGTCCGAAAATTTCGAAAAGATATAACACTTGCTATAAAAATTCTACATCGTGAAGGATTCGACAGACCCAAAGATGCCTGTGAAGTCGAATGTCTCAAAGAGATGGAGAGGAAACTTAAAGATCTGGGAGCACACCAGGGGTATTGGCGGGAGATGTTTAGATAATTGAATTTTAAGAAATCGTAATTGTTCACCTAATGTAATATTGAGAACGCATAAATAAAAGAGCGAAATATGCAAAACTTTGGTTTACCATTTCCTCACAATATAATATCAAAGCTCTAAAGAGTTAGAGGTTTTTACTCATAACGACAAGAAGGAACACGATCTTTGATAGATCAACTAATTAATGAGGAATCATGAAGTAAGCTAAAACTAATTATTAAATCAAAGGAGGCGATAGACATGCAAAAATTAACACTTTTAAGCATAGTTTTATTATTACCACTCCTTCTTTTCTCTTTTATAAGAGAAGTCTCTGGTTTGACCTCTGAGGAAGAGGAGATTATTATACTTATACAGACAGCTACTTCCCCAGAGGATCACCTGAAGATTGCAGATTACTTTGATAAGCAGGCTAAAAAGGACGAGGAAAAGGCACGTTTTTATGCCTCTATGGCTGACTCATGCGCAAATAGGGATAAGCCATTACTTGGGCTTGCAAAGAATTACTCAGGTCAATCAAAGAAGTACATGGAAATGGCTCAAGGATATAAAAACTTGGCAGCTGAACATCGGAAAATGGCTGATCAAGAGATGCAAAGATAATCAACTTCCTATTCAGGCGCGGAGGGATTCCTCCATGACAGGGGTAGGGTCAACTATGAATGTGTTAGGGAACTGGAAAGTTCGTTTATTTAACTCGGGGTATGTAAATCATAAATATTTCGTGTAAGATGTTAATTCAGAGTTTATCTTGATACCTTATGATAAGAAAGAGATTGATGAGGCTTTCAAAATAAATTAGGTAAGTATGAATAAAGGAGGTAAGTATGAATATATACGTTGGTAATTTGACACGAGATGTTACTGACGAGGACTTACGAAAACTTTTTGAAGGATTCGGACAGGTTTCATCAGTAAACATTATTAAGGATAAGTTTAGCGGCGAGTCCCGTGGATTTGGTTTTGTTGAGATGCCTGGAAGAAAGGAAGCCGAGGCTGCTATAAGCGGTGTAAACGGCAAGGACTTAAAGGGACGAACCCTAAATGTTAGTGAAGCCCGCCCTAGAACCGAACGTCGTGAAGGTGGACGTGGAGGTGGTGGTAGAGAAGGAGGAGGCAGAGGTGGAGGCGGAGGGAAGAGAGGTGGTGGTCGTCGTGGTTGGTAATTTATGCTTTGACTGTACACCAAAGGTTGGTTGCCCTATACATTGCGTTGGAATTTCTGAGTAACGATATCTTTGATAGGAGAGTAGGTAATGAAAAATATCTTAACTCTTATCATTTTAATAATCATAGGGTTTCTCATCTTTATATATTCAGGAATCTACAATATAGCTGCTACAGAACCGCATACCAAACTCGTACTGTGGATAATGCATACCACGATGGAGAGGTCTGTTAAGACCCACGCAAAAGGAATCAACACGCCTACTTTGGATGAGTCTCTCGTCAAGACAGGATTCGATCATTATAGTGAGATGTGCGAGGGATGTCATGGAAAACCTGGTCTTTCTCCGAGTGAGATGGACCTCGGCTTTTACCACGAACCCCCTGACCTTTCAAAGGGTTTTGAATGGAGTCCTGCTGAACTATTCTGGATTATAAAGAACGGTATTAAGATGAGCGCAATGCCAGCTTTTGGTCCCACTCATAAAGATGAGGAACTTTGGTCTATAGTAGCTTTCTTAAAGCGTCTCCCTGACTTAACCCCAGAAGAATACCGGGAAATGGAAAAAGCCGCTCAAGGAAAAACCCGGTGAACATGGTCAGAGTCGTGAACATGGTCATATGCACGATCATTGAGAAAGCGAGTCCGAAAACATATAAAGATGCCAAGTAAGGTAATCAGAATCTTCAGAAAGGAAATGTTCCTGCAGATAAGCTCCCGCACAAACATGAATAGGAAGGTCCACAAATATTATCGGAATAGAGATGCTGGTGCAAGCTGTGTAGATCAACTCTTTCTCTTTTGTATCTGTTGAAAATTCAACACTAGGCATTTAAAAATCTATTTTTTTATAGATAAATTAATGTTTGCGGGTGAGAGATACGTATTTTAATTGTCGAAGATGAAAAGAAGACCTCTGCTTACCTCAAAAAAGGTCTTTCAGAGAACGGTTTTATCGTAGACGTCGCAGACCAAGGCGAGGATGGGCTTCGCTGTGCACTCAGGATCGACTACGACCTTGTTATCCTCGACATAATGCTCCCCAACCAGGATGGATGGTCAGTCATCGCTGAGATACGGCGCAGTGGCAAGCAAACGCCGGTTCTCTTTCTGACAGCGCGCGACACGGTTCAAGATCGGGTCAAGGGACTAGAATTGGGGGCGGATGACTACATGGTGAAGCCATTCGCATTCTCGGAATTGCTCGCTCGGGTACGTTCCATCCTACGTCGCGGTCCGACCCGGCAACCTGAAATACTTCGCATCACGGACCTGGAGATTGACCTTCTGCGACACAAGGCGATACGAGGTGGAAAACGTCTTGATCTGACGACGAAGGAGTTCTCTCTTTTATCATTTCTGGCACGACGAACAGGTGAAGTTCTATCCAGAACGCTAATCGCGGAACAGGTCTGGGATATGAACTTCGACAGCGATACCAACGTAGTGGATGTGGCGGTTCGCCGACTTAGGAGAAAAGTGGATGATCCTTTCACAAGGAAGCTGATTCATACAGTCCGTGGAGTAGGGTATGTCTTTGAAGACCGCTGAGAACAAAACAGGTAAAAGGGTCGGATTGGATTACTACGTGTTCTGGTCATCTATAACCAGCAGACTAGCCTTTCTATACGCTTTGTCGGCCTTCGGAATGCTCCTCCTATCCACTGTTTTTTTGTACTGGGTGCTTGCAAGCGGTTTGGAAAGGAACAATAACAAGTTGCTTGCCGACGAGGTTCGAATTCTACGTCTTATTTTGCAGGAACATCCTGATGATCCAGAAGCCCTAGAGCAAGAGGTAAAATTGGAGGGAGCCAATTCCCAATTCATCGCCAGGATTCTGGATGAAGGGAGCCACACGCTGATCGAGACTCCCGGTATGAATGGTATCATTACCCCACCTTTATTTCCGACTCCAATTGGGGTGACGGAGGAGCCAAGGGAAGGAGTAAGATGTAAGTCGCATGATGGCAAGTCGTACCTTTTGATGGCGGCCTGGGCAGAGGTCGGTCACTCCGGTGGAAGACAGCGACTTCTGCAGGGAGCGCTGGATATATCACAGGATGATGTCTTTATCGTCAACTATCGCCGAAAACTGGCAGTTGTGCTCTTTTTTGGGATTTTGTTTTCTACCGGAGCGGGCGTTGCCGTTGCCCGCAAAGGAATGCGCCCCTTAGGAGAGATCACGAAGATGGCTCAACGGATCACGGCAACTCAGCTTCATGAACGAATCGGTCCGGCACGATGGCCAAAGGAACTAACCGCCCTTGCCACCGCCTTCGACGAGATGCTCAATCGTCTTGAGGACTCTTTTACCCAACTGTCCCAATTTTCGGCAGATTTAGCTCATGAACTACGCACGCCCATTAATAACCTCATGGGTGAAGCCGAAGTGGCTCTGTCCAGAACTAGAACGCTTGATGAGTACCGACAGGTTCTTGAATCGAGCCTTGAGGAGTATGCAAGGTTATCCCGTATGATTGATAATCTGCTTTTCTTGGCTCGTGCCGAGAGCCCGGAAACACGGATAGAACGCTCGCTATTCAACGCTGGCAAGGAGATTGAAGCGGTTCGGGAATTTCATGAGGCTATGTCTGAAGAACAAGAGGTCGAGATTACGTGCCAAGGGAATGCGCTACTAAATGCGGAGCCGATCTTATTTCGGCGAGCGATAAGCAACCTGCTTTCCAATGCTCTACAATATACCCCTCCTGGTGGAAAGATTACTATTTCTGTCAAGCAATTAGAGAATCAATCCGTCGAAGTCAATGTGAGTGACACAGGTTCTGGCATCGCTCCAGAACATCTTCCTAGAGTCATTGACCGCTTCTACAGAGCCGACCGTGCACGATCCCAATACCCTCAGGGTACAGGACTTGGGCTAGCCATCGTCAAGTCCATAATGGATCTCCACGGTGGCACTGTTGCAATTCAGAGTAAACCGGCTAAAGAAACAACGATTACCCTAAGATTTCTGCCATATAGTCTAAGTCCTAGGATTACAAGATTGTAATCTTCCTGTCATATTCCTGTCAGTGCCCCTTTAGTAGCATTATATTCATTAGATACTTAGTGTAAGTAGAAAGGGAGGAACACCTTCTGCTTAAAGCTCAATCGCTTAGGGTCGAAAACACCTTTGAGCACCAGACCTCGTCGGAGGGAACCGAGACCGCTATGCCCCTAGCGTTTGAATATGGCATAACCGGTAAACTGGAGCTTTCGACTGAAAATCCCGTGGCGCCGGAGGCGGCGGGTTCTGTTTATGTAGGTTAGCCGACGCCATCTTCGTGACTGTGTGGCTAGTTCCCATTGCAAAATAGTGGGAAGCATCATAATGATAAAGAAATCATATTTTTTGGTCGCTATAGCTTTAGGCATCCTACAGGGATGTGCAACATATCACCGAATGCCGTTGGATCATTCCACAGTCACACAGAGGCTCATGCCGCCAAGCATGGAAGCAATTCGGATCCGGGCAAAGGCAATCAAACACCCCATTTTAAAACCGCTCGACTTTGACGACCGTAACGGGCTTTCCCCTGACGAGGCGGCCATACTGGCAGTTCTTATCAACCCTAAGCTACGCGCCATTCGTGATCAGAGGGAAGTTGCAGCGGCTCAACTTCTTCAAGCGGGTATACTTCCCAACCCGCAATTTTCATATAGTCTGGACGTTCCTACAGGAGGAAGTACACAGGGCACAATCAACGCCTTTGGCTTGGGATTGAGTTGGGACATCACCTCCCTTATCGCCCGAGGCGCGAAAATAGATGCGGCTCAATCCCATGCCGCTTTTGTAGACCTCGATGTAGCGTGGCAGGAATGGCAGGTGGCTGAGGCGGCTAAAATGCATGTGTTTCAGTTGGTCTACATTGAGAAGCAATTGGTTTTGGCAAGAGAAGCAGAGAAAGTACTTCAGGAAAATCTCACAGTTATTAAACGAGCAGTTGAAATCAGAGAAAAGACAGTTACAGAATTAGCCGCTGCGGAGGCAGCCTCACAGCAGGCTCACCTCTCAGTACTGACCTTGGAGCAGGAACAGGAACGCGAACGGCTTATGTTGACCCAGACGCTTGGCCTTCTTTCAGATCAGACCGTTCCGCTTCAACGAGATATTGATCTCCCCTCTTGGCAGGCTATTCCATCCATAACAAAGATCATAGACGGAATAGAGGAGCGTCGTCTTGATCTTCTCGCTCACAAGGTGGGATATGAAAGCCAGGAAGCAAACCTTAGAGCCGCTATACGCTCTCAGTTTCCAAGGATCAATATCGGATTTTCCCATGCACGTGACACAACCAATGTGGTAACCACCGGCTTTGGCATCACCATAGATCTCCCGTTTTTCGACCGCAATCAGGGTCAAATTGCTATTGAGCGTACGACCCGCAATCAACTCTTCGATGAGTATGTAGCCCGCCTATTTGAGGCGCGATCCGAGGTTGCGCGTATATTGTCGGACATGGGGTCTACACAACGCCAGCTCAGCGCAACCGAAGAGTCTATCCCCACCCTGGAGCGATTAGTTCAGACCTACAACACGGCCGTACAAGAAGGCAATGCTGATATTCTGAGTTATTATAATGCGAGAAATGAGTTGACCGGTAAGCAAATAGAGATCATCAAACTGAAACGGGATTTGGCAGTTCTGAGTATTGCCCTTGAGATCGCTGCAGGACAGTATCTTCCAAATCGGCAAAGCGCCTATACCATCAATCTCAAGACAAACAGATAACAAGCAGGTAGTACCAAAATGAAATATCATAGAAGAAATATCCTCATCGTTGCAATTGCCTGTATCGTGCTGACTGGTGGATACATCTGGTTTTCATACGGTCATAAACCGGCATTGAAGGAGGGTAGCGTCAAGTTTCAGCCCCAGCTTGCAACCACAGATAGTGACCCAGCCCCGGGTGCGAATGATCAGGTGGCCACCGTACAGGTGGTTCCAATTAGAGAGGGGACTATCACGGAAAATATTACTGCATACGGAACAGTCATTCCCGCCCCCGGAGCGGTACAGACCGTCTCCCTACCATTTGAAAGCCGAGTCCGCCGTATCTTTGTCAGTAATGGGCAAAGGGTTTCCAGTAGAAAAACCCTTCTGGAAGTTGATCCCAGCCCGGATACACGCCTACAGGTAGAAGAGGCGCGCAGCGCCGCTCAATCAGCAAAACAAACGCTGAAACATGTGCAGCAACGATTCGATCTCAAGTTAGCCACCAACGAGGAACTGGTGCAGGCAAAGCAGACATTCCAGGAAGCGCAGTTACGTCTTGAAAGCCTCGAACGGAAGGGTGTCGGACAAAGGCAGCAAATCCAGGCAACCGCGGAAGGGGTTGTTAAAAATATCCCCATCCAGGAAGGCTCTATCGTGTCGGCCGGTAGCACACTTTTAGAAATCGTTGATCAAGGTCGCGTTGAAGTTCGACTGGGAGTCGAGCCGGAAGATATGAACTACCTGCGGGTGGATCAGCCGGTTTTACTATCTTCCCTCAACATGCCCGAGTCGCATTGGGTCACCGGTAGAATTCGCGTGATTTCGCGATTCATTAATCCGGCCACGCGCCTCGTTGATGTCCTAGTTGAGTTGCCATCCTCTAATCAATTTCTATTGGATGAATATGTCAGGGGAAAAATAGCGATTGCATCAAAGGTAGGAGTTGTCGTTCCCCGTGCTGCAGTCCTGCCAGAAGAAGATCATTACGTTCTCTTTACCATCAAGGATGGCCACGCGGTGAAACACACCGTACAACTAGGTCTGGAAGATGGGAAAGATGTTGAAGTAATCGGCAGCGGCTTTCATCCCGGCGACCCGGCGGTGATCCTCGGCAATTACGAGTTAAAGGACGGCATGGCAGTAAAAGAGGTCCCCCAATGAAATTTACTGTGTGGATGCAATCTCATCGCCGCTCGATCCTGTTTTTGCTGGCGATGCTGGTCCTAGGGGGGCTTGCTAGCATTACCAAACTTCCGGTGGCCCTTTTCCCCCTCGTGGATTTCCCTCGCGTGGTAGTAAACTTAGATGCCGGCGATCGTCTGGCGGAACGTATGGTCTTTGAGGTGACTACGCCGGTCGAAGAGGCGGTGAGGGCTGTTCCCGGGGTGCGAAGCGTCCGTTCCACCAGCAGCCGCGGAAGCGCCGACATCTCGATTAATTTCGACTGGGGCGAGGATATGGTCGCGGCCACGCTGCAGGTGGAATCTGCCATCAATCAGGTACTACCAAGCTTACCGCAGGGGACCGCTTTCAGTGTACGGCGCAGCGACCCTACCGTCTTCCCGACACTGGCCTACAGCCTGACCTCCGATACTCACTCATTAGTTGAGTTACGTGATATTGCGCTATATCAATTACGCCCATTGCTTTCTACCGTAAAAGGGATCGCCCAGATCGGAGTTTCGGGCGGTGCCCAGGAAGAATACCGGGTAACAGTTGACCCGGCGCGGTTGGACTCCTATAACCTGTCACTGGACGATGTGGCAAAAGCCCTTTCTGCTGCCAACGTTATTACTGCGGTAGGCCGCCTAGAAGACCACTATAAATTCTATTTAGCCACATCAGATACCCAACTGCATAACCTTAAGGAGATTCGTGAAACCATACTAAGTTTGGGAGAAAACGGCATAGTGCGACTAGATGATGTTGCTACGCTCAGTCAGGGGACAGCACCCCAGTTTACACGCGTCACCGCCGATGGCCATGATGCTGTGCTCTTTCAAGTGTACCAGCAGCGGGATGGCAATACTGTGCAGATAGCCAGGGATATAAAGAAGAAGCTTGCCGAATTCCGCAAACAGTTACCGGAGGGGGTAAAAATCGCTAACTGGTACGACCAGAGCGAATTAATCGTTTCCTCTTCTGGTAGTGTACGCGATGCCGTCCTCATCGGTGTTGCGCTCGCAACACTTATACTGCTTTTCTTCCTGCGTAATCTGAAGATCACTCTAATTGCTGCTATCTCTGTGCTCAGTGTGCTGGCCGCCACAGTACTGCTGCTCTACGTACTGGGTATGAGCTTTAACATCATGACCCTAGGCGGCATGGCGGTGGCAGTAGGACTCATCATTGATGATGCCATCGTTATGCTGGAACATATCGTTCGCCGTCTGCGCGGAAGTACTGGTGATTACAAAGGCAGGGTTATACGCGCTGCCCACGAGTTTACCAGACCGCTCGCCGGTTCATCCACTTCCACCATAATTATCTTTGCACCCCTGGCATTTCTCTCCGGGGTGACCGGAGCCTTCTTCAAAGCGCTCTCCCTTACCATAGCCGCCAGCCTCATCATTTCCTTCTTTTTGGCCTGGCTGGCTGTGCCGCTTCTGGCGGACTATTTACTTAACCAAAAGGATGCGGATCAAAAAGAGGGGGGTCCAATTACAGAGCGAGTGCATAGGATTTACGAAACCATTATGCATCGTGTCCTGGGGAATCCTTGGCTGGTGCTAGTGTTTGTTCTTCCCCTGCTCATTGCAGGTTGGCTCAGCTACAAACATGTCGGCTCCGGCTTTATACCGGTAATAGACGAGGGTGGCTTTGTCCTCGATTACCGAGCGGTGCCGGGAACCTCGCTTACCGAGACGGATCGCCTGCTGCGTCAGGTGGAAGCGATTCTTCAATCAACTCCTGAAGTAGATACTTACTCTCGACGCACCGGTCTCGCACTTGGAGGATTCCTTACCGAGGTCAACGAGGGCGATTTCTTTGTGCGTCTGAAACCCTTTCCAAGGCGCAGTATTGAGGCAGTTATGGATGATGTGCGCACACGGGTAGAACACCAGGCTCCCGGCCTGGAAATCGAGCTGGCGCAGTTAATAGAAGACCTCATTGGCGACCTTACCGCCGTGCCCCAGCCGATTGAGATCAAATTCTATTCCGATAACGGCCAGTTGCTCGGCAAACTGGGACCACAGGTGGCCGAAGCCATCGGGAAAATTCCCGGCGTGGTGGATGTGCGCGATGGCATTGTCCTTGCGGGCGACGCTCTGGATATACAGATGGAACGTGTAAAAGCGGCAAGGGAAGGAGTAGACCCTGAAGAGGTCACCCGCATGCTTTTAGACTATTTGAGCGGCGTGATCGCCACACAGTTGCAGAGTGGTCCAAAGATGGTAGGAGTGCGGGTATGGATTCCAGATGATGCGCGCGCTACCGGACGTGATTTGGAAAACCTGCGACTGCGTGCCCCGGATGGGCATCTCTTCCCCCTCAAGCGCGTAGCAACCGTCATTGCAATTACCGGCCAGCCGCAGATCACACGTGATGACCTCAAACGGATGATTGCCGTTACCGGTCGTATCAGCGGCCGAGATATAGGTTCGGCAATCAAGGACGTCAAAAGCGTGCTAAATCGTCCAGGATTGGTGCCCAAGGGAGTGTATTATAGCTTGGGTGGTCTTTACGCCCAGCAACAGATCGCTTTTATAGGGCTTATCTCAGTCTTTATTGCAGCGGTAGTTTTAGTCTTCCTACTCTTACTTTTTCTCTATGAGCGCTTTCGTGTAGCCCTAGCCATGCTAGTCACCGCACTGTTGGCCTTATCGGCGGTTTTTATCGGTCTATGGCTGACTAATACGGAAATCAATATTTCTTCCATGATGGGTATAACTATGCTTGTCGGCATTGTAACGGAAGTAGCTATCTTCTATTTCTCGGAATACCACGATTTGCCTGAGGATCTCGACAGGAATACAGCACTGATTGTGGCGGGCAAGAACCGTATGCGCCCTATAGCGATGACGACACTGGCCGCCATTCTGGCCCTCATGCCACTAGCCTTGGGAATTGAGCAGGGTTCTGCCATACAGCAACCCCTGGCGATTGCCATTATCTCTGGATTAGTCGTGCAATTACCCATTGTATTGATCATATTACCGGTTTTCTTGCTATTTTAAATTTATAGTTAGCCGCTTCCCTTTCGACCCCTAACCTTCTCTAGTGAATCCATCGCCATTGGAGTTTGTTACCAGCACTACCACCTCTACCTCAACCATTTATACCAATTCGATTTTTTGATAGTGCATAACAAAGCCTGTCATTGCGACATAACGAAGTGAAGAAGCAATCCAAAAAAGACGAGAGCGCTTCGCTAGCGCTCGCCATGATAACTCCTTTTTGAATGCAGTAAGTATTTGATAAAATTGATATTATTCCCTCGCCGGTATAAGCCACAAGGTTACAGAATTGTAATCTCCCTGTCATGTTCCTGTCAGCGCTCATTTGGTATAATCGGATTGATTACAAAAAGGTTTATGCTATAATGTTGCATCTTATAGTTATGTGTAATGAACACTCAGGAGGGTTGCTATGAAGAAAAGGATCATTCTTATTCAACCATACCCCGAAAACTCTACAGGCGTAGGCAGTAGCACTGGATCGTTTCCTCCCTTGGGTCTTCTCATTATAGATGCTCTTACGCCCAGGGATACATGGGATGTTGAAATCATAGATGAATCTAGAAGTAAATTTGATAGTGATCTAGATATGTCTAATATTTCCTTAGTTGGAATAAGCCTTTGGACTAACCAAGCCCCTAGAGCCTATAATATTGCCAGTGTTTTTAGAAGAAAGGGCATTCCTGTGATACTTGGTGGTCCACATCCCAGCGTTATGCCTGAAGAAGCGATGCGGTATGGAGACAGCGTATGCGTGGGCGAAGTAGAACCAGTCTGGGAAACAATCCTAGAAGACTTGAAGAGAGATTCCCTTAAACGGATCTACGAAGGTGAGTCCCCGCCTCTAGACATCGTTCCAGTAATAAAACATCCAATTAGGAACAGTTATCGTTGGGGCATTATACAGACAGCCAGGGGCTGCCCTTATAATTGTAGTTTTTGTTCGGTCACGATAATAAATGGAAGGTCTATGAGGTATCGTCCTATAAAGGATGTGGTAGAAGAATTTAAAAATATAAAACAAAGGATTGTGATGGTAGCAGATGATAACTTTATAGGTTCTGGCAAGAGAGGAAAGGAACGAGCGATTGAGTTATGCAAGGCGCTCTACGAACTCCGCAAACAAGGGATAAGAAAATATTGGGGAACACAGTGTACTCAAAACCTAGGGCAAGAGGATGAGGTTTTAGAGTGGATGTACAAGGCTGGTTGCAGACTAGTTTTGTTTGGTCTTGAATCTATAAATAAGAAGGTTATTAAGGATATTAATAAGGGAATTAACACTCTTGGGGACTATGCCACTAATATACGGAATACGCAGAGACACGGTATAACAGTGGTTGGATCATTTATTTTCGGTAACGACGGTGATGAGGAAAATGTCTTTAAAGATACTGTAGATTTTATAAATGAGGTTGGTATAGGCACACAAAACATAAATATCTCATGCCCCTTGCCAGGGACAAAGCTATTTACAGATATGAAGGCTGCAGGCAGGCTGAGGTACACTAACTTTCCCGAGGATTGGGAGAAATATAATATGCGTTATGTGACCCTAAAGCCGAAGAATCTAACTGCGCTTGAACTCTATGAAAAGAGGAGGGAAGCTGCTTATAAACTGACAGGAAGCAATTTGTTCCTACTAAAAAGATTTATCAGAACTCTCTGGATTAACAGATCCCCTGTTGCAGCTTTCTTTGGCTACCTGTGGAGCTACACAAGCAGAGACACCAAGGCCGAGTATGAGTACCATATAAATCTTTTGAAACGAGAGATGGGGACATCTGGAACTGAGGATATAAATGCTGGTAAGGTAGCTATAGCCTTTTAGTAAGACAATTACTACGAACAAGAAAGAAAACCCTGGGCCCATACTGGAAGTAACAAAATAGAATGTTTCAGAAGTTAAAATCAATTGGACGTACTCTTAAAGTCGAACTCAAGGTTTACCAACTTGTCCTGAAGGATGAGCGGACGCCAAGGCTTGCCAAATGGCTTCTCTTTATCGCTGTGGCATATACCTTGACGCCGTTCGACATCATTCCTGATTTTATCCCAGTCATCGGTCATCTTGATGATGTTGTGATTGTGCCGACTCTCGTATTTCTTGCTTTGAGATTAATTCCAAGAGAGGTTATCTCAGATTGTAGGACACGGGCAAACACCACATAACATAGGGAGTCTGTCGAAAAACCCCTGAGAGCATAAATCTGGACTATCTTTTTCTTCCTCTAAGTATTACCATGACCCTATTTTTTGGCACACTTAGAAAGGGATAAGAAAGTGAAACTAAGAGATCTTATGCTCATCCTTTTCTCTTTTATATTCTTCCAGAATATGGCTTCAGCGGAGGAGACGAAAGCTGAAAAGACTCAAGAAGAGGGTTTTCCAACATATATATTAAGAGAACTTCCAAGGAATTTACTTCAGGATTCAAAGGAGAGCCTCCAACCATTAAATCTTGCCTTTTTAGGACTAGCTGTTCAAGCCACTGTGGTACTTGACCAAAGTGGTGCTGATCATGGGATACAGAAAGAAGTAGAGAATAGCCTTAAGGGATACGGAAAGATTGGAACCTATGGCGGCGCTTGGTACACAATTGCTGGAATAACAATTTCGACCTACGTCGTTGGAAGATTAATAGAGGATAAAAAAATGATTGATACCGGAAAGGCACTAATTGAGTCTCAAATAATAACTCAGATTGCAACAAACGCTCTTAAGTTTGCTGTTAGAAGAAGACGTCCGGATGGCAGTGAGCGAACGTCATTTCCTTCGGGACACGCCTCAGCTACATTTGCCCTTGCTTCAACTATTGATTCTCTATACGGTCATAAAATCGGGTTACCACTTTATGCATTTGCTGGGTTTGTAGGTTTTACACGTATCTCAGAGAATAAACACTTTACATCTGATGTACTTTTCGGTGCAGCGCTTGGAACATCGATTGGAATGGCAACTGCTAAAGTTCACAAGAAACAAAATAGAAGGTTTTCTCTCATCCCATATTCAGATGGAGAATGTGGAGGGCTTATGCTTGTGTTTATATGGTAACTACCTTCAAACTACCTTCAAAACCATTGACTTTGAAATACAGGTAGCTATACTTTACAAAAAATATGAAATACACAAGCCTTATATTGATTCTTATTGTAGTTCTCTGCCGTATTGGGCTTGGTGAGAATGTCTATCATTCAGATACTCTCCCGGACATAACTAATTCCCGTACAAACCATCATGATGAGATTTCCGGCAGCGAAGCTGAAGCAAATTCCTACAAAAGCAAAGAAACTGCTGAGCATAATATCTGCATGTGCGAGTACGCACTACCTAACGCACCCCATGGTCATGACTTAAATCCTAAAGAATTAATTTCATATTCCGTAGTTTTTAATTTGCCAACTTTAGAAATTAGAAATTTTCCTAGTGTTCCCTTAAACCTTGGAATAAAGGACCATCATCCACCTGATTTATTCATAGCAAATTCCTCTCTTTTACTATAATTCCGATCTATAGTTCTACCTCTGCTTAAGTGGTATAGCCTCTAAAGCGTATAACTATCTTTAATTTCAATACGACATCTTATAGCCGAGGTTGGGGTAACGATTAAATCCTTTTTAAAGAAGTAAAATAAACAGGAGGTATAAAGCCATGGGGACAATAGATAAGGGTAAAAAAATACTTTGGGAAATCGGTATTATACATAGTCTGTTAATTTATCTTTTGCCATTTCCATTAAAAGCTGCGCAGGATAACGTAAAGGAATTGTCCCTTTATGCCAAAAGAGGTTAGGGGTTAAATGAGAACATTATTTGCTACACTCATCGTAGTTGTTACAGGATTATTAACTGGCTTTTTTGCTTCTGTCTCAGATGCGGAAGAATCAATTAAAAGTTTAACGATTGATCAGGCGGTGGATATTGCCCTCATGGAGAATCGTGATCTGAGGGCAGCACGAATACAGGTGGAAGAAGCCAGAGGGAGGTTGGTACAGGCTGGAGTTTTTCCTAATCCAGCCCTGGAATCTGATTTTATTTTTGACTCTCTTTTTGCCAATGAAGGTGAGCGAGCATTTTCAGCGGGTATTTCTCAACCGCTTCCCTTAAGCGGTCGAATAGGTGCTCAAAAAAGAGTAGTCCGTGTGGACATTAAAAGAACGTTTGCCGACCTTGCCGATCTGGAGCGTGGATTAGTAAGGGACGTCCGTCGTGTTTTTACTGAGCTTCTAGCAATTAATGAACAAATTAAACTACAAGATACATTAATTAGTTTAAATAACGAGCTAGTTGGAGCAATCAAGGCTGGTATTAAAGAGGGACTCGCTTCAGAAAAAGACCTTAACGCCGTATCTATCGCTCTACAACAAGCAAGGCAAGAAAAGGAAGTCCTTATAGCTCAGAGAAAAAGTAAGATCCTTGAATTAAATAAGCTTCTGGGCAAGCCGTCTACCTTTTCCTTATTACCACAGGGAAGTTTCGAATACGAAGCTCCAAAGGATTTAACTGGGTACAGTGTTGAAACGGCATTTGCACAAAGACCGGATTTAAGATTTGAAGAGCTTAATATCGAGCTAGCCAGAGCGGATTTAGGTCTAGCTAGAGCCTTGCGATTTGAAGATATTATAGCAGGGATTTTCTATGAACGTGATCGAGGTGTCCTTGATATACCTGAAGGTGAAATTCCCAACACAGATCAGTTTCTCGGTTTTAGACTGACTATTCCACTTCCTTTCTTCGACCGTAAACAGGGCCTTATTGCTGAAGCGCGTGCCCGCGAAAGAAGAGCAGAAGAAAGCGTCGAGGCTTTAAAGCTAGAGATCGGTCAGGAGGTAAATGACGCACTAAACCGGGTGACTACACTATCGGCTCTTTTAGAGACTTACCAGTCGGGAATTTTGAAAACGGCGGAGGACAATGTAAAGCTGGTTGAAGGTGGCTACAAACAGGGGTTGGTAGGAATTGCTGAGGTTATACAGTCTCGTCAGCAGTTTGCCACGTTGACCTCATCTTACATTAATACAGTTCGTGATTATCAAATTGCACTAAATGATCTTCAAATAGCAACCGGGAACTACCCAAGCACGATTACTTTTAATGCTAATAATACTAAATAATGCGTAAGAGGATAGCAATGAATAGTCATGCTCATACCCACGGATTGTTTGACCCCGCTATAGCTACTTCCCAGCGTGGGATTTGGGCAATAAAGTGGTCGTTTGTGGGGTTGTTTGTAACTGCATTGGTTCAGATCGTTGTCGTCTTGCTTTCAGGTAGCGTGGCACTCTTAGCAGATACAATTCACAATTTTGGTGATGCGGCTACAGCGGTTCCACTTTGGGTTGCCTTTGTGCTTGTAAGGTTAAAACCAAGTAGACGATATCCCTATGGTTTGGGCAGAGTTGAGGACCTAGCAGGCGTGGTTATAGTGCTAATTATCCTGTCTAGTGCTATTGTTGCTGGATATGAGGCGATTGACCGTCTAATTCATCCAAGAAAAGTAGAGTACCTGTGGGCAGTTATTGCAGCATCTATAATTGGCTTTCTTGGCAATGAAGCAGTTGCTATTTTTCGCATTAAGGTCGGCAAAGAGATTGGAAGTGCCGCTCTAGTTGCAGATGGCTACCATGCTCGGGTAGATGGTTGGACTAGTTTAGCAGTACTATTTGGCGCGTTAGGCGTTTGGTTTGGTTATCCACTGGCAGACCCACTCGTGGGTCTTTTGATTACTGTTGCTATTCTCTGGATTGTATGGGAGTCAGGAAAAGCGGTTTTCATTCGTATGCTCGATGGTGTGGATCATGACACACTAGAAGAGATAAAGCATACGTCAGGCCATGTTGAAGGTGTCGTTGGAGTTAGTGAAGTGCGGGCACGATGGATTGGCCATCGCCTACATGCAGAAGTAAATATTTCTGTAGAGCCAACTCTTTCAGTTGCAGAGGGACATAAAATAGCTAAAGAAGTACACCATCAGCTCTTACATCATCTACCTCATCTTGGTAATGCGATTATTCATGTTGATCCCATAGACGAAAATGGAGAAGTACATCATCGAGTCTTTGAGCACGCTCGTGACGACTTACCAACACGTTCGCAATATTTTAATCAAGCAGAAGAGGACTATAACAAATGAAAATCGAAAGAAAGAAAATTTTTATCTCACTTTTTACCATTTTTTTTGTGTTGATTCTAACGATGACACAATCACGGCTCGTCTACGGGCATGACGAAGAACAGTTGGGTGGGGAAAAGAAGGGAGGTAGTCCTACTTCTAACAGTGCCGGCGTTGAACTTTCAGAGATTGCTCAAAAAAGCATAGGGCTTAAAGTAGTTGAAGCTGATATAAGGCAAGTGGAAGAAGTGCTGGTAATCAGCGGCATAGTAAAGCCTGACCCCAACAGGGTGGCTGAGGTAAGTACCCGGATAGAGGGTCGAATTGAAAAGCTTTATGCCTCGCTTGGAGACCGGGTTCAAAAAGGTCAGAAACTGGTTGACATTCAGTCAAGGCAACTTGGAAATCCACCCCCAGTGGTCACAGTTACGGCTCCAATTTCTGGTACCGTTGTGGAAAGAAGCGTTGTACTTGGCGAAGCTGTAGAGCCTAATAAACATCTTTTTCATATAGTGGATTTATCAAAGGTAATCGTTGAGGGTGACGTATTTGAAAGTGATGTTTCTAAGGTGAAAATAGGTCAAAATGCGCGTGTAAGGCTAGATGCTTATCCAAACAAGATTTTTACTGGAAAAGTAATATTTGTTGCAAGTGAGCTTGATCCGATGAAGCGCACTCTACACCTCTGGGTTTCGGTAGATAACAAGGAAGGGTTACTCAAGCCTGAGCTTTTTGCTAGAGTTGCTCTTGTTATTGAGCATAGCAGGGAGGCCTTGACTGTCCCTGTAGAGGCGATAATTGATGATGGTGCAGAAAAATTCGTATTTGTAAAGAACGGAAACCAATTCGTCCGTCAGGATGTCGCTACCGGAGTGAGCGATGACCGCTACGTTGAAATTACCGATGGTCTTTATCCCGGAGATCAGGTAGTCACAGATGGGAATCGTCAAATTTACACAAAGTGGTTACTCGGTGGTGGATTGGAAGAGAGAGAATGATAGATGTTTAACGCAATAATCAGGTGGTCACTAAATAATAAGTTATTAATTGTCGTTGCCACTCTTATTTTCTTTGGCACTTCGATATATCTTACCACAAAGATGCCTGTAGACGTTTTTCCTGAGTTTGTACCGCCACAGGTCGTAGTTCAAACTGAGGCGCCGGGACTCTCACCTGAGGATGTAGAAGCACTAATCACTTTTCCAATCGAGAGTGCGGTAAACGGTACACCAGGCATTGATACTGTTCGCTCATCATCCTCTGTAGGTCTTTCAACTGTAATTATTGTCTTTAAATGGGGTACCAATATCTATACGGCTCGTCAGCTTGTAAATGAGCGTATACAGTCGGTACAAAATCGGTTTCCTCCGGGTACAGAACCGCCTGTAATGCTCCCCGTTACCTCTGCCGTAGGCTGGATGGTCAAATACAGCTTAACGAGCGACACACTTTCTCCGATGGATCTCCGTACAATCTCAGACTGGCAAATCCGCCCTAGGATTCTTGCAATTGGAGGAGTAGCTTCCGTGGTCTCTATTGGAGGGGAAGTTAAGCAGTATCAAGTCCTAGTTGATCCCTTAAAGCTACGTGCATTTGATGTGAGTCTGGCTCGGGTAAAAGAGGCCGTAGAAAAATCAAACGTAAATGTCCCGGGGGGTTTTCTATATCGAGGTGGTGCAGAGTTTGCCATCACAGGGGTTGGACGAATTACCACTCTGGATGACTTAAGAAGAACTGTGGTATCCGTTCATGATGGAACTCCTATTACCCTCAGCCAGTTGGCTGAAGTTAAGCTCGGTCCTGAGATAAAGCGTGGAGACGGTGCTTTTATGAATGAACCCGCCGTTATTGGCACGATTTCAAAGGCTTATGGTGCCGATACCTTAACCGCAACACATAAGGTTGAAAAAGCCCTTGAGGAGATTAAAGCCAGACTGCCAGAGGGAGTTAATATGAACTATCGCGTTTTCAGGCAAGCGGACTTCATTGAATCCGCGATTAAAAATCTTAAAGGTGCTCTCTGGCAGGGCGGAGTCATAGTAACAGTGATTCTCTTTTTATTCCTTTATAATTTCCGTGCCTCTTTTATAAGCCTTCTTGCTATGCCACTATCGCTTCTTGCGGGTTTAATGGTTCTAAAAGCCTTTGGTCTCGGGATTAATGCATTGACGCTTGGAGGACTTGTTATTGCCATAGGTATTGTTGTTGATGATGCAATCATAGATGTGGAAAATGTCTTTAGGAGATTGCGCCTTAACCGTGCCTTACCCCATCCTGGACCTGTGCTTAGCGTTGTCTTTAAAGGTTCAACCGAGATCCGAAACTCTATTGTCTACGCCACATTCATTATCATCATTGCCTTTTTCCCTGTGTTTTTACTCTCTGGTCTTGAAGGAAGGATTTTTACCCCACTTGGGATTGCATTCATAGCGAGTGTCCTTTGTTCATTACTTGTGGCTGTAACAACAACCCCTGTGCTTTGTTATTTGCTTCTTACACGTAAATATGAGAGGGAACATGAGAGGGAATTGGCTCAAGCAGGAGTGCCATTACTACAGCCGGAGGCTGCCCTAAGCAATCCGGGAAATCCATCAGGCACACCGGGGAATTCCGGCTCAGGCAATAGTGAAGACTCTAGTCATGAGGTAGAAAAAGAAAGTACGTTGGTACGTTTTCTCAAAAAAATCTACGAGCGTGTTCTAAGTCAGTCACTTAAGCGTTTTTACTTAGTAGTTGGTGCGTCTTTAATTTTACTTATTGGAGCACTTGCAATGCTTCCATTCTTTGGGCGCTCATTTCTGCCGGAGTTTCGTGAGGGTAACTTCATTATAGCTCTGAGTACATTGCCCGGAACATCACTACAGGAATCAATGCGACTTGGGTCAGTAATTAGAGAAAACCTCGGTGATAAATCGAAGTATCCAGAGATTGTCTCAGTAGCACAGAGGGCAGGACGTTCAGAACTTGATGAGGATGCACAGCCGCCTAATTTCAGCGAGTTTGACCTGACAATCAAGTATGGAAAGAGGCCGGCTGATGATTTACTAAGTGCAATTCGCTCTGAACTAGGAGAAATTCCTGGGGTTGCGGTAAATGTCGGCCAGTTTATCTCTCACAGGATGGATGAAGTGCTTTCAGGCGTCCGTGCGCAGGTCGCTATTAAGATTTACGGTCCTGACCTAACGAAATTACGAACCCTCGGCAAACAAGTGAGAGACATTATAGAGACAGTAAAAGGGGTTGAGGATTTACAACTAGAGCAGCAGATTGATGTTCCTCAAGTTGTCGTTAAATATGACCGTGAGAAAGCCGCTCGATACGGACTTAATGTTGGGGACTTAGCAGAGATCACAGAAACCTCATTAAACGGCACTGCAGTCTCACAGGTACTAGAAGGCCAGAGGACTTTTGACCTCTTTATTCGACTTAATGAAGAATCGAGAAATAACATTGAGGCTACCAAGAATATCCTCATTGATACCCCAACAGGGGCAAAGATTCCTCTTCGTGAGGTTGCTGATATACATATCGAAAATCGTCCCTACACAATAAATCGTGAGCAGGTTCAACGTCGCATAGTAGTTCAATTTAACGTTGCCGGTCGTGACCTGAATAGCGTCATTACCGAGGCTAAACAAAAAATTGAATCTCAGGTAAAACTACCTTCTTCGGACTACTTTATTGAATACGGCGGTCAGTTTGAAAGCCAGCAGCGGGCAACAAAGGTTCTTACAATCTTCGGGATTGTGGCGATACTCGGAATTTTTATGATGCTCTATCAGGCTTTTGGAAGTGCACGTGAATCCGTAATGGTAATGGTTAATCTTCCTCTTGCCCTTATTGGTGGTGTTTATGCTGTTTTTCTCACAGGAGGGGAACTGAGTATACCTTCGCTAATTGGTTTTATAACCCTATTTGGAATTGCAACACGTAACGGAGTTATTCTCGTAACGCATTACAGCCAATTGCAGAAGGAAAAAGGGCTGTCTCTACGCGACACTATTATCCAGGGCTCACTTGACCGACTGAATCCTATATTAATGACAGCCTCTGTTGCTGCACTCGGTCTTATCCCTCTTCTTATTGGAGAGCCGACCGGTAAGGAGATTGAGAGACCACTAGCAATCGTGCTTCTGGGAGGTCTCTTTACCTCAACTTTTTTGAATCTGGTTGTTATTCCAACTTTATACAACAAGATTGAAGCTCGGCGTGAGAAAAGAAAGCAAATGGTGGAGGCAAAGGTATAAAGAAAGAGAAAAGTAAGTGATTAAAAACCCAAAAAAAAGGAGATGTAAAATGAGATTAAACAGTAAATCTATTTTAAGATGGGTAATTACCCTAAGTCTTATGCTAGTGATTGGGATATTACCTAAATTTACAGAAACCATTTGGGCACATGGTCCTGAACTTGGTAAAGGTGATAGTAGTGGGGTTCAGAAAAAAGAGGAGAAAGGTCCACATGGTGGACAGGTAATCGCATTTGGAGACAATCATCTAGAGTTTACAGCCAACCATGATAGTGGAGACATCGTTCTTTTCTTGCTGGATAAAAGCCTAAAAGCAGTTCAAGTGCCAGAGAGTTATTCAGGTGTGGTTTATCTAAACATGGTTGATGGTTCTAAGAAAACCGTCACATTAAAGCGCGGAATTGAGGGTCCGGTTTCGCATCTTGAGGCTGAGACAGGAATTAAAGAAATTGGTTCCTTTAACGCAGTTGTCAGTTTAAGAAT
>JAHFBK010000191.1 GCA_023250035.1 Candidatus Dadabacteria bacterium | reverse complement strand
CGAATCAGCCGCTAGAGAAGTTCTTGGAAATCAAGGGGCTGTCCGATGTGAAAATCATTCGTATTGCTGCGGCTTTTGAATTGGCACGCCGTTTGACAGGGGAAAAGAGAAAATCACATAAATGAAAAAGCAAACGAAGCTTACCGAAAAAGCTGCACGTATTCCCGATACACGCCAAGTGCAGTGGGAGGAAGTTATCCCACAATATTTGCACGAAGTTGAGCAACTAAACAAAGAATCGGCTCGCTCACATCGCTTTGCGATGCTTCTCCAGCAGCTTCTCGGTATTGAACCGAACTTCATCGAGACCTATAGCACCGGCATTGAAAAATATCTAAAGGTCAAACAGAAAGATCGTATCCTGAGGGGTGAAGCGGATAACCTCTTTGGAAACGCGATTATTGAATTCGAGAGCAACATTCCAAAAAAGCGCTCCGAAGCTGAAGACCAACTGCGCCGCTATGTCGCAATTCTCTGGTCGCAGGAACCGCCTAACGCCCGCACACCATACCTGTGTATTGCCACAGACGGGGTTCGCTTCTCGACCTACTCGCCGACTCAACAGCAAAGGATGTGGAACCAAATGACGTGCGCCTTCAGGTGCTTGAGGAAGCGGATTGGACAAGACTAAAACCATATGAGGTTTTCTATTGGCTCGACCGCTATTTCCTACGCAAAGAGATTTTGCACCCCACAAGCGAAACGATCGTTCACGATTTCGGTGTCAAAAGCCACGCGTTTCAAACCACCACTAACGCACTCTTGGCACTCTGGCAGGAGATTAAAGCACGAAGCTCCTTCGCAGTAATTTACGATAGTTGGGAAAAATATCTGCGTATCGTCTACGGTAGTGAGGTTGCAGGCGATGAACTTTTTGCTCGTCACACTTACCTGGCAACCCTGGCAAAATTGATGTCGTGGGCACGCATCAGCGAAAGCAAGAGTTTGCCTGACGACGCACAAATCTCCGAGATGCTCGAAGGACGATTGTTCAAGGCTCAGGGAATTGAGAATTTCATCGAGGAGGATTTTTTCTCGTGGCTAGCACGCGGAGAAGCTGTGAAAGTCGGCGTCGGCATGGTGCGTTGGTTATTTAGCCTCCTGCGGAATTACAATCTCCGTGAACTCTCAGAAGATGTATTGAAATCGCTGTATCAAGAACTGGTTGATCCCGAAACACGGCATGACCTGGGCGAGTTCTATACCCCTGATTGGCTTGCACATCGCATCGTCCGCAAGTTGCTCGATGCAAACCCGCGAGGAACAATGCTCGACCCTGCCTGCGGGTCTGGCACCTTTCTATATTTAGCGATTCGAGAAAAGCGAGAAAGGCTGCGAGATTCGATAGAGACTCTGCGTCATATTATAGACTCGGTGTATGGAGCGGATATTCATCCACTTGCTGTCATCGTTGCTAAGACAAACTATATACTTGCAATGGGCGATCTGCTTAAGAAACGCAAAGGCACAATTACCATTCCAATTTACTTGACGGATACTGTTAAGTTACCCGAAAGATGGGCAAAAACTGAAACTGCTGACTATGAGGTAACGATCAATGGTCGTAATATTTATCTACCCGAATTACTGCTTGTAAATCTTGCACTCTATGACCAAGCAATTGAATTGGCGAAAGAGTTCGCGCGGCAAAATAAGAGCAAAATTATTACGCTGGAACTGTTCCGAAATTTCCTTATAGCACAGCGTTTTCCTAATACGGACGATGCTCCGCTCGTTCAAGTGCTTTTTAATATTGTAGAGGCACTTAAACACTTTATTGATACCGAACGTGACACGATTTGGGCGTTCGTTTTGAAAAACATTTACAAACCGCTCTTCTTCAAGCGTAAGTTCGATTTCGTCATAGGTAATCCACCGTGGATAGCATTTCGCTTTATGGAACCCGCTTATCAAGCGTTTCTGAAACGGCAAATCATAAATGAGTACAAGTTGCTCACGGGGCGCGGAGAACTCATTACCCACCTTGAAGTTGCAACGCTCTTCCTTGTCCGTACGGCGGACTTGTATCTAAAGAGTAACAGCACAATCGCCTTCGTTTTACCTAGGAGCCTATTCAGTGCCGACCAGCACGACGGACTGCGTAAACGCACCTTCAAATTCAGCGAGGACGCGAAGCAAAATCTCTTCTGGCGTGAGGTTTGGGACTGTGAGAACGTCGCACCGCTCTTTAATGTTCCTGCATGTGTGTTGATAGCGGAGAAAGCCCCCCATTGAACAAACGGGGACATAGGTAACACTTTAATCCGAGTACATAGGTTACACTTTTTCTCCTTTCCGAGCATTACTCTCATGCACTCCTACCATTTGTCTAAGTCCTTTATAATCGATATCGTATAAATCTCCCAACAATATTGAATCAAGATACACTTGGTTGTGACCATCCTCCACCTTTTTTATTCCAATTAGTACACCCTTTAAAGCATCTCCTATGAATCTCCTCCTGCCCCTCCACTTGATCTCTCCATTTGTCCTTACCCTCCTTACCTCATATCCATCTGGATAATTGATCTGTTTCTTGTTATTAACCCCTCTTTCATAACGCCTGCTCGAACAACTATATTTTTGACTAGGGGTTTTCATATCCAGTGCCTCGTGTGGCCTCTTCTCATTAAATTCCTCTCTCCATCTATCAAACCTCCTCTGCTGTCCTCTTAAGTCCTTTGATGCTGGAATAGTAGCCTCCTTCTTCAATGTAAGATGCATCCTCTCATGTACCCCATTCTGTTCAGGATGCCCCTTAGCTATAAATTCAGGCTTTATCCCTAACAATACCCACCATACACTCAGCCTGGATAAACCCCCAGCTCCCCTCGATGCAAATGGTCCACCATTATCACTCCTTATTATCTCTGGTAATCCATACTCCTCAAATACCCCCTCAAACGCCCCTCTAGCCCCCTCATAACTCTGATCAGCCAATCCCTTAACCTCCACAATACATACCTACTATAAAGATCACTTATGGTCAAAGGCTCACAACGCACACCATCCCCAGTCCTAAACCACCCCTTGTAATCTACCGCCCATACATGATTCGGATATATAGCTTCTGTCAATGGGCCACTATAATAGGTCTTCCTGCGTCTCCGCCTCCTGGTGCTTACCAATCCAGCGCGTCTTAAAATATCTCCTATTGTACTTGCAGCAGGAACTCTTACATCCCAACCCTTCCTCTGAAGTACTTCTCTTATCTTCTTGGGACCCCAACTGGAATGCTTAACTCGCTCTGTTATGATTCTCATTTCCCACTCTTGGTTTGTCTTATGTGGACAAGAATGAGGCCGAGACCTCCTCTCCCTTATGCCATCAAGACCTTCTGCCCAATAACGCCTTATCCACTTGTATCCTGTCTTCCGACTTACTCCGTACCTTTTACATAACTCAGCAACGGACATCTCTGCCTTTTCTACCTCCAAAACAAACCGAGCTCTTTCTTCCATAGGTAACACCTCTTTCCATGCCATAGATCACCTCCATGCCATGTAATATTGTGTAACCTATGTTCCCGGTCTATTCTGTTACCTAGGTGCCCGGTTCAGACCCCATCCCAACCTTCCCCCACAAAGGGGGAAGGGGAATCTATTTTTATCTATGACTAAATCTCAATCG
>JAHFBK010000081.1:6900-10778 GCA_023250035.1 Candidatus Dadabacteria bacterium | reverse complement strand
TTGATACAAGATTACTCTTTGTGGTATAATAAGAGTCACTAAAATTATGATGGGAGACAAAGTATGGCAAGTATGCAGAAAAAAAATCTGAACTCTCCGGATGAAACACGCTCCTTCACCAAAGGCAAGGTCGAGCTTGTTACACTCGGAGGTGTAACATTTGGCAGAGCCACGCTTGAGCCAGGATGGAAGTGGTCTGAATGCGTCAAGCCAATAGCCAAGACTAAAAGCTGTGAGGCTCCACATACCCAGTACCATGTTTCAGGACGGTTGAGAGTTAGAATGGATGACGGAACCGAGGAAGAGTTTGGGCCGGGCAACGTGTCAATCCTTCCTCCTGGGCATGATGCTTGGGTTGTTGGAAACGAACCTGTGGTGGTAATCGATGTTACAGGTTTGGCTCATTACGCCGAACAATCTAAAAAATAGTCATAGTTTGAAATTGTTGATAAGTTTAGTATAAAATCATCAATAATTACTTAGATTAAAGGACTGTGAGAAAGCTACAGTCCTTTTTTTATTTTCAATACGATTTTTCGTAAATACTAGAGTTAATAACTAGTATTATGAGTGGGAAAGTGGTGCTTGTTTCAACTTATCGAGAAATATTATTTTCTACTCTTTCCCCCATAAACCTTTACCTTGCTCTCTGGCTTCTTTTTGTAAATTCAAAAACGAGTCCTGAAATTTTAAGTTTGGTGGAACAGTCATAACTCGAGCCTAGCCTTCTTGAATGAGCAAAGCATTAAGCATAGTTCCATTAGGAAGATAAACGTAAGCCAGTAATCGTCCTCTCTTTCTAGTGAGAAAACCAGCAGGTTTCCCCTCACCAGGCGAGGACTATATAGGCAAGTCTTTAGATTTAAATGGATTTTTAATCAAGCCCTGCTTCGTAAGATTTCTTATTAAATAGATTTGCCTATCTTGAATCCTATCCAAATACCCATAAAACCGCCAATCACGCTTATAATCACTGATGATAAAGAAAAAAAGCTCGCTCCCCATAGTGTTGGTAGAAACCCCCCAATTGTAGATCCTATAATCAACCCCATCCATATTAAAGATTTTGAGTTCATATTTTTATTAAACCCATTTTATGGATAAAAATTACTTATACCATTATCTCACCATGAATAACCCCTTGTCAACACGTCTAAAGAAGACAAGGGGGGTGAATGGGACAGAGACTCATGGGTTGGGACATCAAGAGCTATTCTTCTTTCTAACCTCTTAAGATTTTCAAATTCAACTTCCGAGAGCACGAGAGCAGAGATCGGAACTAGGTGTTCGAACTCTATATCAGCAACCTTTTCAAGTACCTGATTTTTAAGATTTCTTGTAAGACCTCTGACAATGATTGCTAAGTCTATATCGGATTTGTTATCATAATCCTCCCTTGCCCGTGATCCAAAGAGAACAAATTTTATAAGACGTTCTCGTAAAAAACCATTCAGGCTTTTTTTTAGTTCAACTAATGCTGCCTTCTCTTTAGGCAACAGGTTATTTTTTCCCATATGCCGCTAAAAATACTCCCATATGTTATTTATTATCATCATTATACATTAATTCCATTTTTCTCTAGCACAGTTAAAAAGGTTATTATAAAAAATCATTGCAAATATTGAAAACCGGAAAATAGAGAAGATGTGTATTATCTTTTGTCACATTTTAAAAGTTTGCAGTTCACTATAACCTTAATGCAGATTTGCTTTTAGTAGGCAAGCAAATATAACATACTCAAATCACACAAAATATTGACATTTCATCTTTTAATATGTTACCTTGATTCACAAATAAGATGAGATTTACTCTCAGTTGGCTCAAAGAATACGTTGATTTTGACGCCTCGCCTGAAGAATTAGCAGAAAGTCTCACCATGGTAGGGCTTGAGGTTGAATCCCTTGAATATATGGGAAAGGGATTGGAGGATGTATTCGTAGCCGAGATTATGGATATAAGACCACACCCAAATGCATCAAAGCTTGTTATCTGCGATGTTACAGATGGCAGAAAATTATACAACATAGTTTGCGGGGCAAAGAATATGAAAGCCGGGGATAAAGTCGCCCTTGCAAAAGCAGGAACGAAGCTCCCCCCGAGTGTAAAGTTTCCTGAAGGCTTATTAATCCAAACTACTAAGATTCGAGGTGAGTTATCAGAAGGTATGCTCTGCGCTGAGAATGAACTAGGGATCGGCGAAGATGGCGATGGCATCTTAATCCTCCCAGAATCAGCCATGATTGGTGAAAGATTAGTTGATGCTCTTGGGCTCGATGATGTTGTCATTGAAATCGGCGTCACACCGAATCGTCCCGATTGCCTGAGCGTAATTGGAATTGCAAGAGAGGTCGCAGCTATTTTAGAAACAAAGGTGAAATACCCCGACTACGGAGTATTAGAAGTAGGGGAAGATATAGAGAGCCTAGCCGCAGTCGAAGTGCTTGATGTAGATGGGTGTCCTAGATACTCCTGTCGGCTAATTACAGATGTAAAAATAGCGCCCTCCCCAGATTGGCTAAAGACTCGACTCGAAGCCTCAGGCATCAGATCAATTAATAACGTAGTAGACGTTACGAACTTTATACTTCTTGAGTTAGGTCAACCCCTTCACGCATTTGACCATAACCTGCTTGATGGAAGAAAAATCATAGTTAGATCAGCAAAAAATGGAGAGCTCATAGAAACTATTGATGGAATAAAAAGAACTTTGAGCCATGATGATTTGGTTATATGCGACGCGCGAAGACCCATCGCGCTTGCCGGGGTAATGGGCGGAGCAAACACTGAGATTTCAGAAAAAACAAGAGATATTCTCCTTGAAAGTGCATATTTTAATCCAGCGAGGGTTAGAAGAACCTCAAAGCGAACAAACCTAAAATCTGAGTCTTCTTACCGGTTTGAACGGGGGGTAGACCCAAATGGGGTCGTAAAAGCGCTTGATAGGGCATCTGAGCTTATTAGAAAGGTTGCTAAAGGAAAGGTAGCTAAAGGTAACATAGATATATACCCAAGTCCTATTAGACCAAAAGAGGTAGAGATTTCTACGAGACGGATAAATTCCATATTAGGCACAGATATTAAGACTGAAAAAATAAAAGAAATAGCCGAGAGGCTAGAGATTCAGGCCTTAACTGTAAAAGACGGTGAGATTTCGTTATGTGTTCCCACCTTTAGGGTAGACCTTATGCGTGAGGTTGATTTAATAGAAGAGGTGGCAAGGCACTATGGGTATGACGGCATTCCCCTAACCCTTCCAGTTGTTCCTATGAAAACTGAGAATTCTAAAAGAGAAAAGAATCTTGAAAACAAGTTAAAAGGAATACTCCCT
Organism: Candidatus Dadabacteria bacterium; assembly: GCA_023250035.1. GTDB lineage: Bacteria > Desulfobacterota_D > UBA1144 > Nemesobacterales > CSP1-2 > CSP1-2. Next base: position 7,450 of record JAHFBK010000081.1, on the reverse strand, counting down.
TCGTTTGGGTTTCTCGAAGTGGTCAACTACAGCTTTGATGATCCTGAGCTTCTTAGTTTGTATAGTGAGACTGAACAACTTAAGATACTGAATCCTCTCACTAAAGAAAGCTCTGTAATGAGAACCAATCTGATCGTAGGTATTTTGAGAAATGTCAGTCTTAATCTAAATCATCAGGTTCAAGACATAAGGATATTTGAAATTGGCAAGGTGTATTTCCCTGTGGTGAGCTTGCCGAATCCACCAAAAGAAAATGGTTCGTCTAAACCTGTCCTGAGCCCGTCGGCTTCGCTCAGGGTAAACTCCGTCGAAGGGGCTGTCCTGAGCCCTTCGGCTTCGCTCAGGGTAAACTCCGACGAAGGGCTCACCACAGGCGGGCTTCCTAAAGAAATAACAAAAATCTCTGGGGCGGCAACAGGAAAAAGGCAACCGGAGCTGTGGGACAAGGAGGAATTTGATTTCTTCGATATGAAAGGGATCCTGGAAAGGGTATTCGAGGCTTTCTCCATTTCCCAATATGTTCGATTTGTGGATTCGTCCATTCGACATG
>JAHFBK010000081.1:2416-6800 GCA_023250035.1 Candidatus Dadabacteria bacterium | reverse complement strand
GCTCATGACTCACCACAGGATGATGCCTCAGAAATCAGATTCCTCCATCCAGGGAAATCTGCAAGGGTTCTTGCAGAAGGCGAGGAACTTGGGTTCTTCGGGGAGCTTCACCCTGAGTTTCAGGAAAAACTCGGACTTTCAAAAAGGGTTTATATCTTTGAAATTGACTTAGAAAAATTAATCTCACTCGAGAAAACGGTGGAAAAGAAATTCGCCTCGCTTCCAAAATTCCCTTCCGTAAGAAGGGATATTGCCCTCGTAGTAGATGATAATATATCCCTCGGAGAAATTTTAAACGAGATAAGAAAGGTGAAATCCCCTTTGATTGAAGACTTAAGGGTGTTTGATGTTTTTAAAGGCGGACATTTATCTCAAGGGAAAAAGAGTATAGCCGTTTCTATGATCCTCAGGGCCTCAGATAAAACACTCACTGACGAAGAGGTAAACGAGGTTCAAAAAATGGCAATAAGCGGGCTTCAAAAGTCCCTTGGGGCAGAATTACGAAAAACGTAAAATATTAACCACTAAGGTGCTAAGACACAAAGGAAAAATATGAGTTTTAACTCGGTAGTCAGAAGTGAGAATATCGTGAGGTGTAAGTCGTTAGACGTAAGGGGTTAGGAGATCTTCTTACCCCTCACGCTTTACACCTCACGCTCTATTCGTGTCTTGGTGTCGTCTCGACTGAGCTCGACGCAGGCTTCGTGGCTAAATAAATTACAAAGAGGGGGAAAAGGAATGACGAAAAAAGAACTTGCCGATGTAATCCATACAAGGATAGGGCTTTCAAAGAGAGAGGCCGCCGAGATTGTGGAGTTTTTCTTTGATATAGTCAAAGAAAAACTCAGCAATGGAGAGGGATTTAAGATTCCCAAATTTGGTAGCTTCAGGGTTCAAAATAGAAAGTCGAGGAAGGGTAGAAACCCCGCAACAGGCGAGACGATAGAGATCATTAAGAGAAAGGCCGTCGTCTTTAAACCAAGCAGATTTCTTCGAGATGCAATTAATAAAAAATCACCTGTTGAATGAAACGTATTACCCGGTCTCTTAGACGGAACTTCCTTGCTGGACTTCTTGTTACCGTACCATTTGGATTTACGGTATTCATCCTCTTTAAACTCGGCAAATGGATTATCGGCCTTGTAAGCGCTGCCCCCGCTAAGTTTCTTATTAAACCGCTTTCAGAGCTCAATCCTCTTCTATTTCAAGTTCTAACCTTTGCAATAGGACTTATTGGAACATTACTAGTAATTCTCATTGTGGGAACAATTACAAGGAATTACATAGGTCGAAAGCTCCTTGATATTGGGGAAGGATTGATTTCAAAGATTCCATTTGCAAGAACGATTTATATCGCTACTAAACAGGTGATTGAGACACTTTTTCTTAGCACCGGTTTTAAAGGGAGTCGAGTAGTTATGTTTGAATACCCTAGAAAAGGGATATATTCGATAGGGCTTGTAACAGGGGTTCCACAGTATACAGAATCAGGAAAAAGACTCTTGGGTATATTCCTTCCCACTGCTTTCAACCCAACCGGCGGATATTATTTCATGATACCCGAAGATGAGGTCAAAGAGCTTCCTATAAGCGTTGAAGACGCATTAAGGATAATAATCTCTGGAGGACTAGCATCAAATCAACTTGAAACTGCTAAGCCTGGTAAGGAAGACGATAAAAAGGTTTAATATGCTCGCTCCTGGTGAGGCGGTTGTCCTAGGTGTTTCAGGGGGAGCGGATTCCGTGGGATTACTCTACATACTGACTGAGCTTAAGGAATATAGATTGAAACTCATTGTTTCCCACCTAAATCACGGAATAAGACCCAAAGAAGGAAAAAGAGATGAAGAATATGTAAAGGGAATAGCGGCTAGCCTTAACCTCCCATTCGAGCTCAAGGAAGTTAATACGCCCAGGTTTAAAAAGAGTTCTAATCTTTCCCTTGAAGAGGCGGCTAGGATTCTTAGATACGAGTTTTTCAAAGAGGTCTTAGGTAAATACCAGGCCCAAAGGGTCGCAACCGCTCATACGCTCAACGACCAGGCTGAAACGGTTCTTATGAGGATTTTGAGGGGCAGCGGAGGAGTCGGACTTTCCGGGATACCTCCTGTATCAGAGGGTTATATAATTAGACCGCTTATCGAAACATCAAGGTCAGATATCGAAGAGTTTTTAAGAATGAAAGGGGTTAATTGGGTTGAGGATTCGTCGAATTGGGCAAGGGATTTTCTTAGAAACAGGATAAGACTTGAGCTAATTCCGGAGCTCGAAAAATACAATCCAAGGATTAAAAAGACACTTGCTAGGACGGCAAAGTTATTGAGGGCTGAAGAAGATTTTATCAAAAAGGAGGCGGACAAGCAGTTTGGTAGCGTGTTCACAATTTCAGGTAGAGACGAACTCATTGGAACCACCACTCGATATAAAACTATTCCTGAAGCAATAAGGCTTGTCGTCTTAAGATTAGCAGTTGAAAAATTAAAAGGGAATCTAAGGAAAATCACATCCGATCACATATTCTCAGTTGATGAGCTTCTTCATTCTCAAACCCCATCAGGTGAGATCTCTCTCCCTGATGAAATCGTCGTAATAAAAGGGTATGACCTCTTTTTAGTTACTCGAAAATCCGAGCTAATGCGTGAATTCTCTTACAAAATTCATTCTACAGGTAAATGGAGTTTTCCCGAGGTTGAATTTGAGGTTGAAATTACTAAAGTGAAGCGCCCAAGTAAAGATAAATCCATTGGTTTCTTTGATGCCGATACGGTTGAGTTTCCGATTGAGGTAAGAAATTTTCGTCCAGGAGATAGGTTCATTCCGCTTGGTATGAAAACATTGGGATCTGGGGTAGCTATGAGGAGCCCGATAAAACCCCCCTCCAGACCCCACACTCCCATCCAGAGGGAGGGAAGTCAGGGAACCACTAAAAAAGTAAAACGATTTTTTATTGACGAAAAGGTTCCTAGATTCCTTAGAAACAGGATTCCGATATTCCTTAGTAAAGGCAAAATCATTTGGATTGGCGGTATGAGAATAGACGATAGGTTTAAGTTAAAGGGAAAAAAGGCGGTGAAAATACAGTTAAAAAGTTGGAAGTTGGAAGTTGGAAGTTGATGGTTGGAGCTTGGAAGTTCATTTGTTATGTGTTTGTAAGTATTTTATGAAACCGGTTATGAGTTTAGCAACTTCTGAAACTGTTTCAAAAATCTTTTCAAATTCTTGCTTAGATATATATCCTAAATCTAAAGCAACTTATAACTGGCTTTTAGTCTCAGAAGCATACCCTCTAGCAATGTAGAGAAATTGAATAAATTCTCTATTTGTCTGCCGTGCATAACCTTCAGCAATATTGCTCATTACAGAGATTGCCGCTCTCCTGATTTGGTCTTTTAATACAAAATCTCTATTAAACTTATCCTCACTTGTCAATTTATAAACCTTATCAACTAGTTCCCGTGCCTTTTTTGCCAAGCAACAATATCTTCAAACCTTTGTATTATCATAGTTTAACCTTTAGGCCTCCAAACTTTTCCCTAATTAACTGTCAACACTCAACTGTCAACTATTTTAACGGCGGCAGAATCTCAAGCCCAGGTCTCCCCTCCTTGATAAATTCAACCATAACAAGTTCCGCTTTTTCTTCAGGGTTAGGATGAACAAATTGCACCCTTTTAGGCTCAAGCCTTTTTTTCTTTGCTTTGATAACCAGCTCATCGAACCTCGAAGCGGGATAAACACATGAGCCACGCTTTGACGGTTTAAGCAGATATTTTATTGCCTCCAAGACATCATTCATATCACAAAGAATCTCATGCCTAGCTAACGCCCTTTCGGACCCAGGGCTTATGAGACCCGATTTAGCCTCTATGTAAGGCGGGTTTGTTATAACATAGTCAAAGGAACTAGGAGTGAAAAGGGATTTAACCCTTTTTATGTCACCCTCGACTATTTCTATTTTCTCTTGAAAACCGTTAAGATCCACACCTCTTCTTGCAAGATCGGCAAGCTCCTTTTGAACCTCAAGCCCGATGATTCTCTTACCAAAACCCCTTTTAGCCAATATAAGGGTCATGACACCACAACCGGTTCCAAGGTCAATAACCTCGTCGTTCTTTTTTATAAGGGCAAAATCTACGAGCTGAAGGGAATCCTGTGAGTACCTGTATCCCTTCTTTTTCTGCAAGATTTTAAGCCCATCAGGACCGTCTAGGGTTTCATCATCTTTTATTTTCAATTCTAAGCTCATTAGTTTTACCAATAATAGACACGAATTTGAACTAATAAATGATACACGATGCAGGATACATGATGCATGAATATTATTCATCTTGCATCGTGCATGCTGCCTCTTGCATTATGCTCATTTTATTCGTGCTCATCGTTC
>JAHFBK010000081.1:0-2316 GCA_023250035.1 Candidatus Dadabacteria bacterium | reverse complement strand
GATTTTCCTGATTGCTTGTCTTATCAGCGTACTATTGCAAATCGAAGGCGCCATATCCCAAGAAGTAGATAAAAAGAACAACTGGAAGCCTAAAGAGGGCCTAGAACTAATTGGAACCAAAGCGCCCTCATTTGAAGGACTGAATTGGCTAAATACAGAACCTATAAATATAGAGGACTTAAGAGGTAAAGTTGTTCTCATTCGTTTCTGGCTGGTCGGATGTCCATTATGTGAACACACAGCCCCTGCCCTAGTCGAGCTTTACAACAAATATAAAGATGATGGTTTTATTGTAGTTGGGATTCATCACCCTAAGTCAGAGGAAACTAAAGACCCAGATATAGTCCGCCGCGCGGTCAATGTATTTGGCTTTGATTTTCCTGTCGCACAGGATAATGATTGGAAGGTAATTAACGCCTACTGGCTGGGTGATAAAAAACGCTCATTTACCTCTTCTAGCATTCTTATAGATAAAAATGGCATCATCCGATTTGTCCATGACGGAGGGGAGTTTTATACGAGCAGAAGTAACCCCGATGCCGATCTTGCCTACCAGGCTATTGAAGAGAAAATCCGAGAGCTATTGAGAGAATAAGCAAAAATTAATGCCTTTTGAGAGAATATAAACTACCACGATCCGCCTCCGCCTCCGCCAAATCCTCCACCGCTCGATCCGCCACCTCCAAACCCGCTTCCTCCAGAGTATCCACCAGACTTACTGGGAGTAGATACAAAAGAACTATTCATAACGCTGAGGCTTCTCCCAAGATCGTTTACGAAAATACGAGGTGAGAATAAGTCTCCATATCTTGGTGAATCATACCAGGAGGGTGGGCTTTTATACATATCATGAAAAGCCTCAGCCCATCTGTCCTCTAGTCCTAACACTAAAGCGTAGGGAAGCACCCTATCAAACAGGGTTGGGTCGTCTTTGGCAAGCCTTTCAATTCGGTCTTTTTCCGCACGCTCTATAAACTCTCTAAAGCCCATGATTTCTTCTTTTGCTAAAGAACCCTTCTTCGTTTTTCTAGGCATAAATCTTGAGAATATGAGAATAAAAATCCCCGACACACCAACCGAGAGTTTTATACCCCAATGTGGAATTAGAAAAAACGCTATAATTATTATTACTATACCAACCCATTTAAAAATCCTTCTTATGTTCTCCGGATTTGTGGGAAAGTATCTACCACTTATAAGCCCGTTGTATAGCGCATTTTTTATAGTTGGTAAGTGCTTATAAAATTTGTTTCGAAGGTCAGAGACCATTACCTCTTTTTTGTCACCCTCAAAGATACTGGTAAAGATAGTGGTTTCATGAGCTTTTAATGTGTGCCCTGAGAGATCCTTAAGTTTTATCAGCTTGTAGTCTCTATCTGAGAAGAAAATGAATTTTGTCCCTAAAACCTCCTGAATCTTGAGATACCCTCTTACAGCAAGGTCTATGACTGTTGATGTAATATCAAGAATATCCGCGCGCTCATCCATGAGTGTGCCAGCTTCGGCAGGGGTTAAATCCTTGGGCGGTTCATACCTTACAGCAATAACTCCTTTACCCTCCGGGTCTCTGCCTCTTGTATACCAAACGTATGATATAAAAAATAGGGTTAAGATAGGAAGCCCAAAAAACCAGTTATCCGAGATAAGCCATAAGGCTTTTTTAAGCGAAGAGGGTTCCTTGAGAATCCCTTTAGGCAATCCTACAACGATTGTGAGGCCATCTCCGGCTCTCAGGCTTCCTGAAACATTAAATTCAATTCCATTTGGGGTAATACTAAACGTGCAATCCTTACTCTTAGAACCGTAGACGCCTGTATAACAGGTCGCTTTAACACCTTCTGGGATTTCTCTATTGAAGTAAATCTTTGCGCTTGCCTTTAGTATGGGAATTTTCCACTCGTTACCGGTTACGTTCCAATAGAGTTCATCATGGTCGTTAAAGAAAAGTATGGCTCCATCTACAAGGTATTCTATTCTATATTCGTGAACCCCTGTTATCTCTTTATCTGGATCTCCGATTCTAACATTTACCCTTCCCCTTTCTCGACTGACTTTGTAGTTGTATGGATTTTCCTCAAAATCCGTAACCCTGATTACGTTCATTCTGAGGTTATAGTTCTTGATACCTATCTCGTACTTGTATGGAATCTCTCTAAATATTCCATGCCTTAATTCATATCCAAAATCATATTCAATGTTCTCCTGGGCATTGATAGAACCGTCAGTACTAATAAATATCTCGCTGTAGAAATCTTTAATCTCTTCGGAGTTAACAGGATAGGAAAACAGAAAAATCAAGAAAGAAAAAGCAAGAAT
>JAHFBK010000190.1 GCA_023250035.1 Candidatus Dadabacteria bacterium | reverse complement strand
GATAGAAAGAGTAGCTTATGGCCTCGCTGCCGAATCTTTTTGGGGAAGGAATCGAGTCATGCGAATCACATACGAGGAATTAGTCAAAGATCCAGAGATAACCTTGAAAGGACTTTGCCATTGGTTAGATATTGATTATCAGAATGAGATGGTTAAGGCCGCTGCTTTTATTGTGCCAGAGTATGTCTCAGGACAACATGTTCTTATTGGAAAGCTCCCAAATGCTGAACGTATAAATGCTTGGGAAAAAGTGTTAACACCTCGGCAAATTGAAGTATTCGAGAGATTAACAAGTGATTTTCTTCGTTATTTAGGATATGCTCCCAAATATGGATTGAAAGCAAGGTCTATGACTAGGATGGAAAGGTTTATTTGGGGTATTAGGGAAATGTTTATGGGGTATTTTATAAACAAAATTCGATACAAAGTTAGAATTGAAAAGGTAAAGATTAATGACAGGTTGAAGAGGATAAAAAAGCGGGAACACACTGAATCTTCTCATTTTTTTTAATCACAAAAGATAAACTCCTTACCGTATGCTAAATTCAAACATGAGGTACGGAGGCTTGGGCTTTTGAAATCCTCTCTTTTTCCTTTCTTATGGAGGACTTAAGACTGATAAAAGAGATTAAAGCTCTCACTATGGCAAATCCTAAGAAGGCAAACCCCGCACCGATATAGGAGAACTTGGGAACAAATAGAAATAATAAAACAATATAAGTAACTGTAGAGATTGTATTCACTAAAGTTCTAAGCCCTGGTCTTCCAAAGGCTAGAAGAGCTGGATTTATCCAGAAGGTTAGTTGAGTTATAACGATGGCTAAGGTAATGACTCTTAATGTATTTGAAGCGGGGAGATACTCCTTCCCAAATATCAGACTTATAATAGTGCCTGAAAATATCAGGATTATAATCGCAACAGGAATAGTAAATTTCATAAGGGTTTTGGTTGAGTATTTTAAAAGTTTTTTAAAGTCTCTTAAGGTGTTAGAGCTTATTATCCTTACAAGCTCTGGATATATAGCTTCATAGAGTGGGTCCATAATGTTTCTGATCAATTTCACAAAGGTCTTGGCGATCTTGTAATATGCCGCGCCTTCTTTCCCTGAAAAGTAACCAAGAACTAAGACCCCTAAGTAATTGTCACTTGCCATCTTAAGCGTTCCCGCAAGACTGGTGTTTCCCAAAAACCACGCAATCCCTTTCCAGTGGTCTTTAATCAGGCTTAAATCCGACCTCCACCACCCTGTCAGCTTGTTTTCTCCTATGGTCTTTGAGACAATCCACATCCTGGTAGAGAAGCCAAAAAAGCTTGCTACTATGAAAGAGATAAGAACTCCACTTATTCCAATTCCGAGTAAGAGCATTAAGGAAACCAAAACAAGCCTGAAAAGAGAGATAAATGAAGATATAAAAGCTATTCGCTTGAATCTGTTGAACACCCTGAGGATTGCATCGGAGGTCGAGTTTGCTGTATCTATTAAGAGACTCAATGAGTAGATCCAAATGAGTGTGTAAGCCTCTGGAGAACGAATCACGTATGAGCTTGCAATCTTGGCTGTAAGGATGGCAATCATAAAGGCTAAAATCCCGCTTGATATGTCAATTAAATAAGAAAACTTTATCATAGATAGGGTCTTATCCCTTTCGCCATTAGCCCAGAAGGTACCTATGTACTTGGTTGCGGTCTCCCATACTCTAAAGTCAAAAAGATTATTTATGATGTCAACATAAGCGATTATTAAAGCTAGGAGTCCATAGTTATCTACTCCCAGAATCCTTGCAACAATGACTGTCTGAAGCCCTGAAAAGACACTCGATATAGTTCTTCCTCCAAAGAGCCAGGAGGCGTTACGGAAGAGCCGATTTCTTATCGTTTTCATACTTTGGTGTGCAGTTTGATCCATCTGGTGATTCCGTAAAAGGGTTGACCCTTTTGAGAGATAAAACAGTATAGATTATAAAGATGAAGAGACTAATTAAAATCTCTTCTTAAAACTAATCTTTCAGAGAGGCTGAATTAATGCTCTCCAAAACCCTTAGAAAATCTTTTATCATCATGTCTTCTGTAAAATGGTTTTGAATTTTTTCCCTTCCCCTTTCTCCAAAGGCTAGAGCTTTTTCCTCATTTTTAAGTAGATCTAAAATAGCTGTTCTGATCTCTTCCATATTATCAGGATTTACTAAATAACCACTTTTGCCGTCCTCAACTACTTCAAGGGAGCCAAAATTCGCCCCGGCTACAATAGGCTTTCCCCTTGCTGCGGCTTCTAGCAAAGAGTTTGGAAGCCCTTCGATCTTTCCTCCTATGGCTCTATTTGGCATCACGAATACGTCACAAAGGTCATAAAAATGGATTATATCTTGGTGAGGAATTGTACCAGTGAATATTACCCTGTCAGTGAGTCCAAGCTTTTCCACCAAGGTCTCAACCGTTCCCTTATAATCCCCATCCCCCACGATCAAGTATTTTAATTTCGGGACTTCCTTGAGTATTTGGGGAAGCGCTTTTATAACTGAGTCATGTCCCTTTCTCCTTACTACTCTTGCAACGGTTACAATTACCTTCTCTTCCTTCCCTATGCCAAAATCCTCTTTGAGTTTCCTAATTACTTCAGTTCTGGGTGGCTCAGATAGGAATTGATTTTCTACTCCGCTGCATATAACTACTACCTTTTCCATAGGAAAGTGAGCTCTTTCAAGGATTTCCTTGACGGTAAAGCTATGACAGATAATTTTCGTAGCTCTCGTGTACATGCTCCTAATCAAGAAGGTTATAGGGATTAACCAGAACTCTTTCAATGAATAGGAGAGAAAATCAGGTCTGGCGGTTGCCCTTACTATGTATTTACATGGAAACAATGGGAAAATTCCACCAACAACTTGTGTCTCCTTATGGATAAAAATAACTAAATCCGGCTTAAACCTCAGGAGGACTACCAATAAGTAGAAAAAACCCAAAAAATACTTCAAAAGGGGGATCCATTTTCTTCCTATGAATGGAATCCGTATGACTTTAAGGCCATATGTTTTATCTAAATTCTTTTCATCTGATGTGTAACTTGGGGCAAGAACTATAACTTCTATTCCAGATTCCTTAAGCCCTTTTGCAAGGTTTAGACTTTGAGTTTCCATACCACCCTTAGAAGGTGGGAATCTATGTGTGTATATCAGCAACCTCATACCTGAATCCCCTCTAATATTCCCTTTACTCTCTCTTCCTATGTCTACTTTCTAACATAAAAGCACCAATAGTTGAGACTTCCTTACACAACATCTCAGCCGTCTTCATTACTACAAGAGGACTTGCAAAGTATACGATTATCATTTCTATGAATATATAATATAACCAGAATAATATGCCAATGATAAAGGCAATAGAGTGAGAAGCATTATGAAATGGTCTTATATCTTAAAATTACTGATTCTGTAATGTTCAGCATAGACTATAAAAAATTTTTGATGTTTTAAAGCCGACCTAATAAAGTCCTTGTTTATTAGTCTTAATATGAAATAAAATTTTTAAGAATTTACCACTGCATGTAAAAATTACAAATTCTTGAATCAAGACATTATAAGATGACTTACATTTTTCGACTAAAATACGAAAAATTGCGGGGTGGGAATGAACATAAT
>JAHFBK010000080.1 GCA_023250035.1 Candidatus Dadabacteria bacterium | reverse complement strand
CGATTTCACGGCCAAGTTCCAAAAAGCCTTGCTGAAGATTGTATTGGTCTCTATAGAAAAACCTGTCAATCAGGTGTTGGATATGTCTTCTTATAGGATCAAATGCAACGACTATAACAAGCGTTGAAATCACCGGTTCTATAGGGGAGCGGTGTAGTGAAAATAGGGTTTGGGTAAGCAAGCTAACAATCGTGACTATAATCAAATAAAGGATTACAAGCGCCCCACTTAAGGCGCCATAGCTTATGCTCTTTTTTATTACAAGATCTATATCAAAGAATCTTCTTTTTGTGGCTGCATATCCTAGAAGGGCAGGAAAAACTATAGCTAATCCCATTGCATAATCGAACCCTACTACCGGGCGCCAAAGGGCGTTAAGGGCGCTCCATGTCACAGGAATAAGAGACGCTATTACAAGACCGAAAGCAACTATCTTTGCCCTCTGTTTTATTACACCTTCTTTTGTTTTTGCGTAAGTCACGATCAAAAGATTGAGATCTAGTACAAATATTCCGCCCATGTATAGGAGGGAAAGCTTTGAAAAAAGTATAGAGAGTGATGGGTTATTTTCGCTAAGGTATCTAAAAAGTATCAAGAGAAGCGCAGGAATATAAGGAAGGTACCTTATCCAGCGGTTTCTCTTTACTAAGTCCCGCTCTTCAGGAAATAAAAGAAAAAGGTGGGCTGAGATTGCGCCAAATAGCGGGTATATGAGCCAGAATTGAGAGAATTTGTAGGTCGTGTTGGAATCGAACATCGTCATATAAGAAAGTGAAATGAGAAGGCACATAAAGAAGTTAATGAGCGTGGCCTTATTTGATTTTGCAAAGTACACAAGACCGCCGGCTACAAGAAAAAACATCCCCAAAAGAAAAGGAAGTAGAAAGGCAAAGAAAAAATTCCCCATGGAAAAGTCCTTTATATCTACAGCAAAGTTTAAGGCCCTTCCATCCCGATTTACTGTGTAGTTTATAGATTTTTTATTCTTATTTGAATCGAATACTTCTCTAAATTCATCCGCTGTTTTGACAGGTTTGCCGTCAACCTCTGTGATTAGGTCATATGCCCTTAGTCCCTTATCCCATCCCATCCAGGTGCTTCGCTGATAGAATGACACGACTAGATTTTTATAGTAAAAGAAACCTGGAAATGGCTTTCCAAGCCACCCGAGGGCATTCGCAAACGATATAGTGCCTATTGCCATCGCAATGGCGATAAGGGGGATTATTATTATAGGAGCAAGCTGGGCGGCATACTCTTCTTTAAATAAGAACCTCATATCTCACCGATAATATTCTACCTCAACTATAGCACCCTGTTTTAAGAAGGGCAAGAAAATGGTCTCATACCCGCTCATCCCAAATCCCTATACTCCATTCAAATCTGGTCAAGTTTTGCCGGTACTCGTTTCACACTGGGCCCTTACTAATCTATTGAACCATCCATTTTGTTTTCAACAGATTATTTTTGTAGTTTGAAAAAGAGAGAATTGGAAATGGTGTAATGTGACTTATCGTAATTGCATATTTAGATTCTGAAAAAGCCCAGATAACTACCAGATATTGTATCTAAATTTCATTAATTTTGCATATCTTGCGCAAAAGCCTTGAAGAGTAGAAGTTTTCTGCTATATAATACGTGCAGTAGTATTTCGAGCAGCATTCTTTGATGTGCAGTGTGCATCAAAGGGTAATAAACAATGCGCGAGAAAGGGAAATAAAATGAATAGAAATTTTGTTCACCTTCATCTCCATTCTCAATATTCACTCCTTGACGGCGCAATCAAGTTTGATGAGCTTTTCACAAAGGCCAAAGAATACGGGATGACGGCCGTTGCCCTCACCGATCATGGAAACATCTTTGGTGCAGTGGAGTTCTATAAGGAGGCTAAGAAGGCAGGCATAAAACCAATAATTGGATGCGAGGTCTATGTAGCCCCTTCATCACGACAGGATAAATCGCCTGAGGACAAAAACCACCACTTGATTCTTCTTTCTATGAATCAAGAAGGGTATAAAAATCTCTCAAGGCTGCTCACTAAAGCCTACTTTGAGGGTTTCTATAGGAGACCTAGGATAGACTATGAGCTTTTAGATATTCACCGTGAGGGCCTTATGGTGTTAAGCGGTTGTCTAAACGGTGAGTTTTGTAAATATCTTATTAGTAACGACCTACAAGGGGCCCTCCGAACAGCGGCCAGATACAAGGAGATATTCGGTGACAGATACTACCTTGAGATTCAGGCAAATAAGCTTCCTGAACAAGAGGCTGTGAATCAAAAGATCAAGGAGATTGGGAATAGGCTCGGGATTAAGGTTGTAGCAACGAACGACTGTCATTATTTAAGACGAGAGGATTCAAAGCCACACGATATCCTACTCTGCATTCAAACCGGGACAACAGTGATAGATGAAAAGCGGCTTAAGTTCAAAGGGGATGAGTATTTCCTAAAATCACGAAGAGAGATGCTTGACTGCCTTAAGGATTTCCCAGATGAAATTGAGCGAACGCTTGAGGTTGCTGAAAGGTGCAATTTTGAATTTAAGACTAATGGTGGTTCGACCCTTCGACAAGGCGAGGGGCTAACCACAAGTTACAAACTACCCGCGTTAGAGCTTGAGGATGGAAAAGCGCTTGACGAGCATATGGCTCTTATTGCACGGAAAGGGCTTGAAGAAAGATTAAAAGGAAACGGGATAGCAGGCGAAAAAGCAAATCTATATAAAGAGAGGCTTGAGACCGAAATCGAAACTATTAAGGGCATGGGATTTTCTGGATATTTTTTAGTAGTTTCAGATTTTATAAACTTTGCTAAAGATAGAGGGATACCTGTAGGACCGGGAAGAGGTAGCGCAGCGGGAAGCCTTGTCGCATACTCACTGGGAATCACCGAGCTTGACCCAATTCAGTACAATCTTCTTTTTGAAAGGTTTCTAAACCCTGAGCGCGTTAGTATGCCTGATATAGATGTTGACTTCTGTGCAGACAGAAGGGATGAGGTAATAAAATATGTCACAGATAGATACGGAGCGGATAAAGTCGCACAGATCGGCACATTCGGAACAATGTCTGCAAAGGCGGTAGTAAAGGACGTAGGAAGGGTTCTTGGGATACCCTATTCTGATGTTGACAGAATCACAAAACTTATTCCTACATTCAGGGGAAAGGTTTTCAGTATTGACGAATCCTTAACCCAAATCCCACAGCTAAAAGAACTTATAGAGAAATCCCCGAACCTTAGAGAGTTGATAGAGATAGCTAGACCTCTAGAGAATATGGTTAGGCACTCGTCCACTCACGCAGCAGGAATCGTGATTTCAAACGAGCCACTTGCAGATCATATACCGCTATACAAAGGTTCAAAGGATGAGATCGTAACTCAATTTGATATGAATGCCATAGAGGATTTAGGGTTTGTTAAATTTGATTTTCTTGGTTTAAAGACACTCACGGTTATAGATAAAGCAATAAAGTTTATTAGAGAGAATAAATCTTCATGGGTTCGACAAAGTTCAGAGCAGGTAGATCAAGTAGGCTCAATAAAAGACGAAGTTTTGCAGTTCGATATAAAAAAGATCCCACTCAATGACCAAGATGTATACAAACTCCTATCGAGTGGTCATACAAGGGGGGTATTTCAGATTGAATCTTCTGGCATGAAAGATCTCCTTATGAGGCTACAACCTTCTAGCTTTGAGGATATTATAGCAGTACTTGCTCTTTATCGCCCTGGTCCACTCGATAGTGGTATGGTTGATGAGTTTATAAAACGGAAGCATGGCCAGAGAAGGATTGAATATCCACTACCTGAGCTTAAGGAGATACTAAAAGACACCTACGGTCTTTTTGTTTATCAAGAACAGATTATGAAAACAGCAAGCGTGCTCGCAGACTATAGCCTCGGAGAAGCTGATCTTCTTAGGCGCGCTATGGGAAAGAAGAAACCCGAAGAGATGAAGGCTCAACGAGAAAGGTTTCTTGAAGGGGCAAAGAAAAAAGGGGTAAGTAAAAAGAAGGCTGAAGAGATTTTTGATGCTATGGAAAAATTTGCTGAGTATTCGTTTAATAAAAGCCATAGCGCTGCATATGCGCTTATAACCTATCAAACAGCCTACCTTAAGGCCCACTATCCCGCGGAATTTATGGCCGCATTGCTTTCTGTTGAGGCAGGTAATGCCGATAAAGTTATAACAAGCATTGCAGAATGCAAAGAAATGGGAATCGAGGTGCTTCCTCCAGATGTGAATGAAAGTATGGCTGGATTTACTGCAATAAGCGGTTCCCCAACTACCCTCCCTCTGGATCGCTACCCCAGAGCCCGTGGTAAGATCAGGTTTGGTCTTTCAGCTATAAAAAATATTGGTGATGGAACGGTTGAAGCGATTATAAAAGCGAGGGAGGAGGGAGGAGGGCTTAAATCTATATTTGATTTCTGCGAGAGGGTGGATTCAAAAAAGATAAACAGAAGGACATTTGAGAGCCTTATTAAAAGTGGAGCTTTTGATTCTCTTGGAGCCAATAGAACACAGTTAATGGAATCACTGGATACTCTTCTTTCATATGCATCAACAAAACAGAAAAGCTTCCCTGAAAGACAAAACGCCCTTTTTACTTTGAACGATTTGATTACACCACCAACCCTTCCAAACGTGGAAGAATGGAATGAAAAGGAAAGGCTTAAGGCGGAGTTGGATGTACTCGGGTTTTATGTTACAAGTCATCCTGTTGCGAAATATTTAGAAGAGATAAAAAGGTACACAAACACAGACACTGAGCTACTTTCTGAAATCAAGGAGAGGCGTGAGGTATTAATAGCAGGTGTGGTTCGTTCACTAAACGTAAAGCACACTAAAAATGGCTCGAGTATTTTTGGAACCCTGGTTCTTGAAGACATGAAGGGCTCTGTCGAGGTAGTGATTTTTAATGATCTCCTAAGGAAGTCTCTCCCAATATTAGAGGAAAAAGCAGAACCTGTCGTAGTTAAAGGAATAGTTGAGCCTTCTGAAGAAAGAGTTAGGCTTAAGGCCAGTGATATATTTTCTCTAAAAGAAATGAGAAACGGTTCTATAATTCACATAAATTTAACAAAAGGACAAGCCGCTAAAGAGAACCTTTTAAAGTTAAGAAAAATAGTCGAAACCTATCCCGGCAAATCGCTGGTGCATCTTCACTTGGAAACAAGTCATGGTAACGTTGTAGTTGAACTCGGGGATTTGCGAGTTGATGTTAACGATGAATTTATTGAAGCTGTTAGCAGACTATTAGGAAGAAGCGGGTTCCTGAAGTTTGGCTAAGGTAGAGACGCATCGCGATGCGTCTCTACTCTGCTTCAATCACCTCCCTAAGCTTTTCTGGAAACCTTGTTACAACAAATACCTCTTGAATTGAAGAACCACTTTTTGCGATTAGCTTTGCACCACTGACAGTGCTGTATTTGTATTTCACGATTAGGTTCTCTCCAGTAGCACTTCCCACTTTTATCTCTCCCGGAATAATCCCATCAACAAAGTCAAGGGTAGAAATATTTTCTTCTAGGAATTCTCTTAACCCCTTTATCATGCCGTGCTGACGCTTTATTTTATGCTTTCTGTGTCTCATCTTTGTTGGTACTTGGGTTATTCAAAACAATATTTGATCACGAAGACTCTTTAGATTTTATCGGTGGTTAAATCGATTTTTATGAGAAAAGAACTGCATTAAAGAAGCCTTTAGTTACCACCACCATGGTCCGCCGTACCAAAAGCCATCGTCTGCCAAGGTCCAGTTGTCACAATCCTCAAGGCTTTGGTCTCTGCGCACTGCATCGATGTAGGTTTGTTGCATATAATCAATCACAGCATCAGGAACCCCCTGTTCCTTAAGTTGTGCTAATTGACTAGCTTGAAGTCTGTAGACTGTTCCGGATTCACGCATCTTCTCTATGATTTCGTCTGCAGGAATACCTTCCTTGCTCATTAAGACAATCTGTGGAACGGTCACCGGTGGCTTGGGTGGCTCTCCCATTTTAAGGTTGCACCGAGGTTAGCACAGGCTGAAAGTGGAATAACGCTTAAAGCAAAAACATGTAAGAAAAACACCTGGTTTTTGTTAATGTAGTAGATCTCGATGCAATCTGTGAATGGTTTTGTGATTTTGTTTATAAAACTCTTTTTATTCATAAGTCCTATATACTATAGTGATAATCTCTTGTCAACAATCTCATCTTCTCATAGACTCAGCTATCTCAAAGTCATAAGGAGCTATTTACCACAAACTACAATTTTACTAATTGCCACAACCAACATTTGATTTTTTACCCGGTTTAGTATCTTTGTAATATTTTTTTTATTGAACAATCTATGATTCTTCGGTTATATATTTTCAGTGCAGAATATAATCTGTAGAAATTATCTTCTAAGGGTTTTATAATAATATTATGAATATAAAACGGGTGATATTAGGTTTAATAGTTATTTTGTTAATAATATTAGGTATAACTAAAATAATAGGAACGCTGAAGGAATCGAAAGAATTGTCAACTACATATATGAAGGAATCAATAGGTCTCAAAACGAAAGCAAAGGGTTTAGTGGAACAAAGCGAGAAGCAGGTTAAAGAGAGAGAAAAGATCGTAGAGGAAGAATAAAAGTAAAGCCTCATCTACTTTTTGCTAGAAAGCATCGAAGAAACCTTAAAACTTTAACAAATAAAAACAAAAAGACGTTAGAGGAAGATTCACATATAACCCTACTTCTATCAAAAATATTTGAATCTCATCCCTCACCTATTCAACAAATTTAATTTTATTTAACGAAATTTTTGAAATTTAAGGTGATTCTCTCAGTCGCCAAAGTTCGCCTTTTGTGTCAACTGCCTCGAGTGTGAAGTCTTTTAAAAGGCGGTGTTCATTAAGTAAAGAAGAAGCTCTATAAATGAATAGGCTTTTGTACCCATGGGGAATTTGAATTTTATCGGGATCATCTATTAGAAGAAACCGTACATACGGGTTGACTAAATAGCTTAGGGTAAGGAGCTGAGATGAACTACTAATGATCAGTGTTGGTGAATTAGCATTGTTGATATATCTCACTACTCTTGGAGTATAGTAATCGCCTATTTTAGTCCACCATGTATCAGCTCTAGAGATTATAACGCAGGAAACTATCCCCCACATTATCACCAGTGAACTTACTACCTGCCAGAATATACGTTGTTTGTAAAAACCAGAACCCATCTTAGTCGCAAGAAGATATGCGACAGCTAACTGAATTCCGAGATAACTTGCAGCCAGATATCTACTTCCGATACCTGACTTTGTTTCACCAAGAAGTAGATCTGGTATCGCTAGGCAAAGAAATGGAATTACTATTAAAGAAAAGATAAACAGCCATATACGTTGAATGGTTGTGGAGTAGAGGAAATAAATTGAGTAGGCCGCCAAGATTAATATTAAGACTTGTATCGTGTATGATATCAATACACCTAAGTCAAAGTGCTCGACATACCTGAATGAGTAACCTGCGTCCATAAACACGGAACTAAAGTTAAAACCCCACATTGCCATTAAATAAAGAATGTTTTCCTCACCACTGAAGGATAAAAGGTTTCTTCCAACACTTGATAAATTTGAAAAAATTAAATATAACCACGGGACGAAGGTCATAATTCCCGCCAATGTCGCGATAATGTAAGAAATCAATTGTCTAGGCAAATGGAATGGTTTTATACTAACTTCGTTTAAGTGTATACCTATTACGTACACCCCGTGAGCTGTTATCACCAATGCAAACAGGCTATGGATGTAAAGGCCTAAAGCCACTGTAACCGCGTATAATATCCATAAAAATTTTGTTCTCGAGGACAGTGCTCGAAGGAGCATTCCACTTGATAATAAAATGATTACTGTCCACAAACTATACTGCCGCGCTTCTTGAGAATACAGCACATGAAATGGTGATACCGATACAAGAACAACTGCCATCAACGCTACCCTACGTGGCTCAAATAATTCTCTACACAGCCAATAGATGCATGGAAATATGAGTAGGCTGGCAAAGACTGCCAAACTTCTAGTGACCCATATTGAATCGCCAAAAAATTCTAACCAGAGTTTTAAAAGGAGATAATAAAGTGGAGGATGCTCAGGGTTTGATACGGATTTAACTTGAATAATCGAGAATATGCCTTTTTCATCGCTGGGGAATTGAAACTTGTGTAAATCATTTATATCTACTACTCTGTTGGCTATAGTTTTAAGAGCTTCATTCCAAGTGTAACCTGAAATCCACAGACCTGTATAAACCTCGTCAATCCAATATACCTTCTTGTCCAGATTATAGAATCGAAAAAAAACACCTAAACATACCAAAAAACCGACTAATATCCATGGCCAGATCAAACTACTTATTTTTTTCTGCTCTATCTGTTTCATCATCCAACTTGTACGATCTTTATTTCAAGGTTCTAGCGGCGGTGTGGTAAATTTTGCTCTAAAGTCACAGTAATAATTCCAGTTAACTTGTGAATTTAAGGGACTTATATTGAGTTATATTCTAACCAGTTTAATCAAAGAGAAGAAGTTAAAGGGTTGATTTCACCAAATGGCGGCCCCTACGGGACTCGAACCCGTGTTTCTGCCTTGAGAGGGCAACGTCCTGACCTCTAGACGAAGGGGCCACTAATTTTCTGCATGGTAATTTAGCACATCAGCGATTGAAATCAATAAAATACAAACTAGGTTTTGTTAAGAGTTATGCCGTAGTGATCTTTTGAGAGTGGCAATGACGATCGAGGTCTCAAGAAGCTCTTCACAACAAATGATAAGTGATAACAGGAGAATAGTATCAAAATCCAATGGCCAACCTATGCCGACACCAACTAGACTCAAACCGATGATCCCTATTCGTAAGCACTGAGCAACCGCTAACGCTCTGCCGGGATCTTCCAACTGCTCTAGCACTTTTTCCATTCCGCTGTATAAACCGAAAATGGACATAAATATTCCAAGCGTAAGAAGTAACGTTGGTATATAGCAATGCCAGAAATGCTCTATGATCCCGCCCATAATCCTACCTTCCAAAATTCGTAGACTACATTACCCACATATTCTCTAATGCCAAATTTAAAATTACTTCATGCAGAGATTAATTCATATGTCTCAATTACTTGCAATATAAGTTTTTGTTCACATTTCTTTATATGAGCCTAAGGAAGCTTTTGACTCAGAGTTAAGTATTAGTACTGCTTGCATGTTGAGTCTTACTTTGCTATTCTCAATATAAAAAAATGACTGAAGATAACAGGGAACTTGGTCTAATAACAGGTGGCTCATTAACTGAAGGGCTTCAGATGAAGCTAAGCCCTGATAGAAGCATTGAGGAAGTTAAGGCTGGTAAATTCGTAGTTGTTTTTGGGCTTTATCATAAGTTCTTCTCTCTTATTACTGATGTTAGGCTTGATGCTTCGTCAACTAATGTGCTTATAAATCCACCATCGAGAGAAGATGAGACATTAAGACAGGTTCTTTCCGGAACCAGCATCATTACGACTGTGGAACTTAGACCCATGTTGATGATAACTCATGAGGACAACGAACCAAAACCTGTAAAGACAATACCACCCCATTTCGCACTTGTCTCAGAAGCCGCGGAGGGGGACGTGAGCTTGGTATTTGGAACCGAAGATAAGGGCGGAAGGTTTTATAATATCGGCTCTCCGCTTGATATGGATATCCCGGTATGCATGAACCTTGATAGATTTGTTGAGAGAAGCAATGGGATTTTTGGAAAAAGCGGAACCGGTAAGACATTTCTCACCAGAGTGATGCTAGCTGGTATTATCAAACATGGAAAAGCTGTAAACTTAATTTTTGATATGCACAACGAATATGGTTGGGAAGCTACAAAGGAAGGAGTGGGCGAGTTCGTGAAGGGACTCAAGCAACTTTTTCAGGAAAAAGTTGCGATATTTACCTTGGACCCTCAATCTACAAGGCGTCGCAAAGCAAAACCAGATGTGGAGGTATATATTTCCCTAGATCAGATAAAAATCGAAGACATTGCGCTTCTTCAAGATGAACTTCAACTACATAGTACAGCGGTCGAGTCTGTATATACCATCTATAGAGAATATGGCGATAGCTGGTTGAGCGAACTCCTTTCTTGGAATGACGAAGAATTAAAAGAAATGGCACAAAAATTAGGTGCACATCATGGTTCATTATCTGCTCTTCCAAGAAAACTCAAAAGGATTAAAGACCTTCCTTTCATTGTGGATGACGATCGCGGAGAGGGAACTATTCAAAGAGTCATAGAATACCTTGAGCGCGGTATAAACATAGTGTTTGAATTCGGAAAGAGAAACAGTCTGCTTTCATACCTTCTTGTGGCGAATATCATATCAAGAAGGATACACGACCGTTATATTGAGAAAACAGAGGATTATCTTGCTAGTCAGAACCCTGCGGACCGTCCTCGACAGCTTATGATTACTATTGAAGAAGCGCATAAGTTTTTAAACCCACAGGCGGCGAGGCAGACTATTTTCGGTACGATAGCACGTGAGCTAAGAAAATACTATGTGACTATGATGATTGTAGATCAGAGACCATCTGGTATAGATGACGAGGTGATTTCACAAATAGGGACTAGGATAACAGCCCTACTTAACGATGAAAAGGATATACAATCAGTTCTTACAGGAGTTAGTAACACATCGGGGCTTAGAGCAATTCTTGCAAGCCTTGATACGAAGCAACAGGCACTAATTATCGGTCATGCAGTACCCATGCCTGTAGTGGTAAAGACGAGGGAATACGA
>JAHFBK010000189.1 GCA_023250035.1 Candidatus Dadabacteria bacterium | reverse complement strand
TGAAGGTGTTGCTGCGAGGAGTCCTTACGCTTGGGCTCAGGATAAACTCCGCGACGAAGCAATCTAACCACGAGTTGTCATCTCGAACGCATGTGGGAGATCTAGGATTTCTCGCTACGGCCGAAATGACAAGAAAAGGAACATTCGAAATGGAATCATGAGGATATTTGTACGTATTTATATTATTGACAACCTACTATTCCGATGTTAACTCATACACTGGAATGAAATTCACCGCGCTCTATGACATTCACCGAGGGATGGGTGCAAAGATGATAGAGTTTTCAGGCTGGATGATGCCACTTGAATATATAGGAACTCGGGATGAACATCTAGCGGTAAGGAACTCTGTAGGGCTCTTTGACATAAGCCATATGGGCGAGATCGAGGTCTACGGCAAAGAAGCAGCATTACTCTGCCAGGTGGTTACCACAAATGATATTAGCAAGCTAAATAACTTTCAGGCACATTACACCCTTCTTTGCAATCCCGAGGGCGGTATTATAGATGACATCATTGTCTATAAGATATCGGACGAGCATTTTTTTATATGTGTAAATGCTGTGAACGCTCTTAAAGATTACGAGTGGATTAAAAGTGAAGAGAGTAAATTTAAGGCTATAGTGGCAAATAAAAGCCCGGAGTATTCACAGATTGCTCTTCAAGGCCCTAATTCCCAAGTGTTATTGAGCAGTGTTCTTAAGATGGATTTCAGCACACTAAAGAGATTCTTTTTCCAGTTTGTCAAATGGAAAGACTCGAATCTCATAGTTGCAAGAACTGGATATACAGGAGAAGATGGGTTTGAGATCTTTCTTCCTTGGAACTTGGCAAAAGAGCTTTGGGATGAAATTATAGAAGGGGGAAAATCTCACGGAATCCAGGCTTGCGGACTCGGTGCAAGAGATACGCTTAGGATTGAGATGGGTTACCCATTATAC
Source organism: Candidatus Dadabacteria bacterium (assembly GCA_023250035.1). Taxonomy (GTDB): domain Bacteria; phylum Desulfobacterota_D; class UBA1144; order Nemesobacterales; family CSP1-2; genus CSP1-2. The sequence continues at coordinate 2,714 of JAHFBK010000189.1, read as the reverse complement.
GGACATGAGATTGAGGAGGATAAAAACCCTTTTGAAGCAGGGCTTAGTTCATTTGTAAAATTTGACAAGGGTGGTTTTATTGGAAAAGAATCTCTTCTCGGTGTTATAGAGAAAGGAATTAAAAAAAAACTTTTTGGATTTGAGATGCAAGAGCGTGGGATCCCGAGACAGGGATATGGAATCGTGAAGGGTGATATTTTACTCGGCACTGTTACTAGCGGGACTTTATCGCCTAGTCTTGAAAAACCGATTGGAATGGGTTATTTAAAAACAGATATATATTTTTACGATGAGATTGAAATAGAGATTCGTGGAACTAGGAGAAAGGCAAAAATCGTTTCGATCCCTTTTTATAAGAGGCGAGGTAAATATCCGGCCACTAAGGCACCAAGACGCAAAGGAGAAATATGAATTTTAAAGTAGATTCAGGAGCCAGAATCCAGTCCCCGATGAATTCGTCGGGGACAGAGGTCAAAAAGAAAAACTTCATAATTCTACTTCGTGCCTTAGCGTCTTTGTGGCTAAATAGTTACTAAGAAGCCACCAAAGGAGAGAAAAAATGGTAGAGATTCCAGAAGTGCTTAAATACACAAAAGAACACGAGTGGGCAAGGGTTGAGGATGATATTGTTATAATAGGTATTACTGATTACGCCCAGGATGCCCTTGGGGAGATTGTTTACATTGAGCTTCCTAGTGAAGGTGATGAAATTACAAGGGGGGAACCCTTTGGTGCGGTGGAGTCAACTAAATCGGTCTCAGATCTATATGCTCCTATAAGCGGCGAGGTGGTAGAGGTTAATGAGGCTCTTCTTGATTCCCCGGAGGCAATTAACGAAGACCCTTACGGTGAGGGGTGGATGGTAAAGGTAAAGCCCTACGATCCCAGTGAGCTTGATGATCTCATGGATAGCGATGAATACACTGAATTCATTGAGAAGCAATCGGAGAAGTAATGATAAAAAAAGAAGATTGATGAGGGGCTTAGATTCATAAGCTTCTTAAGCGAATATGTTTTTAAAAGATTTTTAAAGATTATACCTGTTATCATCTATTAACGCCGCTTGGAAACTTAATCATTAGGATACATGCTTTATAGAGATCCCTTTAATTTTAATAGGAAAAGGATTATGGATGATGAAGTTGAAAATGATAGGTTAGGAAAGGAACAGTTTGCTTTAAGACACATCGGTCCCAATGAAGCCGAACTTGAAGAGATGCTAAAGCTAATCGGCGCTGATTCTTTAGGCTCGCTTATTGAAGAAGCTGTTCCTTCAGCAATTCGTCTTAACAAGCCGTTAGATCTTCCTGAAGCGTCAAGCGAATATCGGTTCTTGGAAGACCTTAGCAAAATAGCGAAAAGAAATAAGGTGTTTAAGTCATATATTGGCTTGGGGTATTACGACTGTATCACCCCTGGTGTAATTAGGCGAAATATTTTTGAAAATCCAGGTTGGTATACCCAATACACTCCATATCAAGCTGAGGTTTCCCAGGGTCGCCTTGAGGCGTTACTAAACTTTCAAACTATGGTGTGTGAGTTAACTAAAATGGATGTTGCCAATGCCTCTCTTCTAGACGAGGGAACTGCCGCTGCCGAGGCTATGACTATGCTAGCACGACTAAAGAGAAGGGATTCTCATGATAGAGCCAATATATTCTTTGTCTCTGAAAAATGCTTTCCACAGACCATAGATGTATTGAAGACAAGAGCCGATCCGTTAGGGATCAAACTAATAATTGGCGACCATCAGAGTTTTGAGTTTAACGATAAAGTTTTTGGGACCATAGTTCAGTATCCAAATGGAGATGGCGAGGTTCTTGATTATTCAGACTTTATGAATAATGCTCACAATGCTGGAGCGTTAGTGGCTGTAGCTTCAGATCTACTTAGTCTTACATTACTTACACCCCCAGGGGAATTTGGCGCTGATGTTGTGGTAGGGTCTAGTCAGCGGTTTGGCGTGCCACTTGGTTACGGCGGGCCACACGCAGCGTTCTTTGCAACACGTGATGAATTCAAGCGTCAGGTTCCGGGACGAATCATTGGAGTATCCATAGATTCACATGGCAATATTGCATACAGGATGGCTCTACAGACTCGCGAACAGCATATAAGAAGAGAAAAGGCTACATCTAATATTTGTACCTCAGAATCGTTGCTTGCTATCATGGCGAGTATGTATGCTGTATATCATGGGCCTAAGGGGCTTAGATCGATTGCAGAGAGAATTCATACCCTAGCGAGAATTTTGGATAGTGAGCTTAATAAATTAGGGTTTAAGCAGGATAATTCTTACTTCTTCGATACATTAAAGATTGACGTAGGAGAGGGGTCAGCAGACAAACTCGAAAAAATAAAGTCTCTTTCAAATGAAGCGCAAATAAATTTTCTATATATAGACAATCGCCATATCGGCATTTCAATAGATGAGACAACAGAACTTGAAGATATTGAACGTATCATAGAGATCTTCGTAAAAGCAGGTGGACAAAATTACCAAAGGGTAAATCCCCAACCATTAGCAGGAAGAATAGAAATAAAATCTCCTACGAAATTAACTAGGAAGAGCAGTTACTTAACACATCCAGTTTTTAACAAATATCATTCCGAGACTAAGATGCTTCGTTATATAAAAAGTCTCGAAAATAAGGATCTTGCTTTAAATACATCAATGATACCACTCGGATCTTGTACAATGAAGCTCAATGCAA
>JAHFBK010000188.1 GCA_023250035.1 Candidatus Dadabacteria bacterium | reverse complement strand
GCACATATAGCCTACATTAATCCATAACAAGTTAGATTTAGGTAAGTATGCTTGATGATTCATAATCCCTTCCATCTCCGTATTGCTATTGTCTGATTACTATACGAACCAATTCATATTGCAAAACTTCTACTCTGAAGTAGGCTCGTTTGATGTTTAATCTGCTAACTTTTATAATTGCCCTAATTAAAAATCATCATTATTAATCTGAAATAGTATGGGAATTGATTTTCTTTCAAACAAGTATAAGAGGATAATAGAATCCATAGCCGAAGCCATGCTTGTGATTGAAGATGGTGCCTTTTCTGTTAGCAAAGCTAAGATTCCTGAATTTATAAATAGTTATCTATCATCCATGTCTCCTGATTTAAAACAGAGGGCAAAGATCTTACTGTCTCTTTTCAGATACTCCCCGTTTTTATACTTTAAGTTGAAAACTTTTCCCTCGCTAGGCTTAGAAGAAAGGCAAAAAATTCTACGTGATTTTATGAAAAGTAATCTCAGTCCCAAGCTGCTTATATTTAAAACACTAAAGACACTAGCCGTCATGGGCTACTACAGAAATGAAGAAACCTGGAAAGATATTGGCTACGAAGGACCTACAATCAAAAGATTCCCTTCAATTGAGCCGATTATTTTAGAAAGAGGAGAGAAATTGAAAACTGCCAACGATGTTTCAGCCAAGATTAGAGAAAAAGCCGATGTATGCGTGATTGGTTCTGGTGCAGGCGGAGCAGTTATGGCAAAAGAACTAAGCCAAAAGGGACTTAAAGTAATCCTTCTCGAGATGGGAGGATATAATACAAGTAGGGATTTCAACCAAAGGGAAGAGGATATGTATCCGCTGCTTTTCGCAGAGCAGGGAGCAAGATCAACCGATGACTATTCAATTAACGTGATTCATGGCAAAGGGATAGGTGGCTCAACCGTTCATAACACTGGGCTTTGTTATAGAACACCTAAGGAGATTTTAGAATTTTGGGGAAGGGAATGGAAGGGCAAAAGGAGTTTATGGGAGATTCTAAATAGACGGAATACCAACTCACCCGATTTACATTGAAGCCGCCACGGTAGTTGTAAGTGGAGGCGCCGTCAACACACCTGAGCTTCTTCTACGAAACGGGATTGATTCAGGAGGCAAAGTAGGGCAAAACCTTCACCTTCATCCATTTATCTTTGTTGGGGGGATATTCGATGAAAAGATAGAGGGATGGAAGGGGACCCCACAGAGCGTAATAGTAGATGAATTCTTAAAGAAGGACAGGCGAGGGCTTAAAGGCTATCTGATAATGCCTGGGTTTGCTCATCCAATGCTATTTGCTTCATTAACGCCATCCTTTGGAAAAGAGCATAGACGTATCATGAAGCTTTATTCTCAATTTGCCACCCTTGGAGTCCTTCTTCATGATTCATCCAGTGGGAAGATTTATGTAAATAAAAATGGCAGATTAAGAATCTCATACAAACTTAACGAGGAAGACAAAAGGGAACTCTTACATGGAATGGAAAAATGCGCTGAGATTCTATTTGAGGCTGGTGCTAAAGAGGTAACCCTTCCATACGTTGAGGGTGTTTTTATTAAATCAAAAAATGATATAGGAACAATTGATCGACTAAAAATTATAAAGAATAGAACTCATATCATTTCAGTTCATCCGCAAAGCTCTTGCCCGATGGGAGAAGACAAGAAAAAATCTGTTGTGGACTCATTTTGCAGATTTCATGGAATAGAAAACCTCTATATCTCTGATGCCAGTGTATTTCCCACATCAATTGGAGTCCCTCCACAGATTACAATCATGGCGCTTGCCGCGAGAGCGGCTAAGCATATTGCAAAACAACTGGGAAGTTAACCAAGGTACCACTCTAGCTCATGAGGGGTCACTAAGCTCTTAAGCGGATGTATATCCGCTCATACTTGCCTGTCGAAGGGCGGGACTAGAAAGTCTTCGTCAAGTTCAGGCGTATACGAATAATCCAGAACGGCGTTCTGCTGAGCACTCCATTCCTAGACATCACAGACAGTGTTAAATGCTGTGATGAACAGGGATTACTAAGCGTAGCTTTTCCACCTGACTATCCTAGCAAGGGTTACTTTTATGTTAATTACACACGAAAGCCAGACGGAGATACGATTGTTTCACGCTACTTTGTTACAGAAAACCCTGATGTAGCTGATCCGGATAGCGAAGAGATCATACTTGCCATTGATCAACCATTTCCAAACCATAACGGCGGTTTACTAGTTTTTGGCACTGATGGTTTCCTATATATCGGAATGGGCGATGGTGGTAGCGGTGGAGACCCCTTTGATAACGCACAGAATCCGGGTTCATTGCTTGGAAAGATGCTTCAGATTGATGTCGAGTCAGGAATAGCCCCTTACATCATTCCTTCAAGTAATCCTTTTACTCAAACTACTGGTTTCCGTGGAGAAATATGGGCATTAGGTTATCGTAACCCATGGCGCTTCTCCTTCGATCGAGGCACAGACGACCTTTATATTGCAGATGTAGGTCAAGATTTATTCGAGGAGGTGGATTTTCAGCCCGCTTCAAGCACGGGCGGTGAAAACTACGGTTGGAACATTATGGAAGGCACTCATTGTTTTAAAAGTAACACGTGCGATCAGACTGGACTCGTGCTGCCAGTAGCTGAATACGACCATTCGCAGGGTTGTTCCATTACAGGCGGTTTTGTTTACCGTGGGCAGAACTTTCCCCGTATGCATGGAGTATATTTCTATGCAGATTTCTGTAGCGGTAATATATGGGGTTTGAAGCGTGAACGAACTACTTGGCAAAACACATTACTAGCTTCAACGCCCTTCAACATTGCGAGCTTCGGCGAGGATGAGGAAGGCAACTTGTACCTAACTGATTATTCAAATGGCGATATATTTTTGATAGTAGATACCTCTACCCCTAGTCCAACACCAACACCTAGCATAACAACACCGACGAAACATTTTGCTGGACAGAGTGGATGTGCGATCGGAGGACCTATTCACATTGGAACGGTGTTGCCTAATACCCGTATCATTCCTTTACTAACTACGTTTGGAATAGGTCTAAGGTGGTTAATAAAAAGGAAAGGGCAATTAGGAAGATTTTGCAAAGATTATTTTAATTAGCACCCCATTCTATCCTTTAGGTTTAGATTTCTAATACGCATTTTAATATTAATCTTTCACTATGCCCACTTGGAAAGTAGATGTACCGTTGGGAAGCGGAGCACCAGTCATTATTTTAGCTGCCTCATTATCTCTAATAGTAAAATCTGGGTATTCGCCCGCTCGAATTACACCTACGACTTTTAAAGAAACTGAACTGCTTTCTTTGCCTCTTTTGTATCTCTGCTCTTAACGGCGTAGCCGTCTATCGCTGAGTTCGTAAAATAGGGAAGATTAACCGGGCTAATAATATCCTAGGCAAGCACAAGACCGTCTGCTTCTGTCAGAGGAATCTCAACAGGGTCTAAAACCTTTGTGTTTTCTACAATTGATTATTGCGCCTCTTCTACCGGGAGCATCAATTAAGAGGCTTTTGATTTGTCTATATTTTTCACATTGAGCAACTCAAGCATCTTGCTTATGTCCGTTGTTGGAAGTTTGCAGACATAGTTAAGGCAGACATATGCCGTTGCCTTACCGTCTAAGCTCAATTGAGATTTGGT
>JAHFBK010000187.1:1324-3694 GCA_023250035.1 Candidatus Dadabacteria bacterium | reverse complement strand
CCGCTTGCAGGACCAGTTGTAGCCGCTGCCGTAATACTTCCCAAAGAATGTGAAGTTAATGGCTTAAACGATTCAAAAAAGCTATCTCATCAAAAAAGAGAAATCCTATATCACCAGATTAGAGCAGTTGCAGTGTCAATTGGTGTAGGAATAATCGAGCCGGATGAGATTGATAGAATAAATATTCTGAGAGCTACTCTCCATGCAATGGAGTATGCAGTAAAAAAATTGAACCCAAGACCTCACTTTCTTTTTATTGATGGCAACATCAGAACTTCTCTATTAATCCCACAGGAAACGATTACAGGCGGCGATTCAACTTGTAACTCAATCGCAGCAGCTTCTATTATTGCCAAAGTTACAAGGGATTTAATTATGGATGATTACCACAATATCCACCCCGAATACAACTTCAAAAAACACAAAGGGTATCCAACGAAAGAACACTTCGAAGCGCTTAGAAAATTTGGCCCTTGCCCAATACACAGGAAGACGTTCAAGGGTGTTCTCTAAATGCAAGAAAAACAAATGGTAGGAGCGGCGACTCTATAGCGCCAAGCCTGTCCTGAGCACACCAAGAGCATCCTTCGACCGTTCGACCCTTCGATAGACTCAGGGCTCACGGCTCAGGATGAACGGCTGACGTGTTTAAAAGTCTGTTTTGAGTGTGCCGAAGGGATGGCGCTCCTACTTGGAGGAAACATATAAGCGAATTAAAGTGTAAATGCCATAAAGAGTAACCCGTTAGTAGATAAGACAGCTTCATCCTTGCTAAATTATTTTTATGACATTGAAAACCGTGTGTTTACAATTTGACTTAAGACGTGAAGAGATAAATTGAAATTCTGATGTGTATTAACTTATCTTTTCAGATCATAAATCCTTGACATTTTTTTGGATTTAATCTAGTTTGTATTCCATGTTTGGCGGAGTGGCTGAGGTCAAGCTTCCTGATAAGATCTATTTTAGAATTGGTGAGGTAAGCGAGTATACAGGAGTTCAACCCTATGTGCTTAGATACTGGGAAAACGAATTTCAAGAAATCCAACCTATAAGGAGAAAGTCACAAAGGCTTTACGATAGAGAAACAATACTTATAATTATGAGAATTAAACATATGCTTTACGAACAGAATTACACAATATCTGGAGCAAAAAAGAAACTCAGGGAAGAAGTAAATCAAAGGCGTGTCAGCACAAAGGTAAATGAGTTATTACATGAGATCTTAAGTGAGTTGAAATCAATAAAACAAAAGATTGAATAGTATTCCGAATTCACATAAACTCCCCCTAAACTAAATCCTGAGTAACGGGGTGTAGCGCAGTTGGTAGCGCACCGGCATGGGGGGCCGGTGGTCGCCGGTTCGAGTCCGGTCACCCCGACCATTTTTTAATATCAATTTAAGAATTTAGCCACTAATTGACACAAATGAACACGAATGTATAAACAGGATGCAAGACTTAGTCGTGAGCTCAGTCGAACGATGCAGGATGAAAGATTAATCATGTATCATGCATCATTTTATAAGTGTAAATTCGTGTTTATCCGTGCCTAAATAGTTATATGTCAATAAGAATTCTCGTATCAAACGACGATGGAATAAATTCAGCAGGGCTTGATGCGCTGGCCGAGGTACTAAAAACGGTGGGCGAGGTGTTTATCATTGCTCCAGACAGGGAGCAAAGCGCAGCAAGCCACACACTCAGCCTTCATCACCCTCTTCGTGTAGAAGAAATCTCAGAAACTATATACAGCGTTGACGGTACACCTACAGACTGTGTAAACCTCGCGGTAAATGGGCTTCTCAAAGACAAAAAACCAGATTTGGTGGTGTCAGGGATAAATAAGGGTGAGAATTTAGGGGATGATATAACGTACTCAGGCACAGTAAGCGCAGCTATGGAGGGCACCCTTCTTGGAATTCCTTCAATCGCAGTGTCGCTGGCAACAAAGAACAATTTTTACTTTGAAACTGCCTCTTATTATGCTCTTTTAATAACTAAATATGTACTAAGAAAAGGGCTGCCCGAAGGAACACTTCTTAATGTAAATATCCCTAATCTTCCTAAAGAGAAAGTAAAGGGTGTAAAGGTGACAAGGCAGGGAAAGCGAGTATATGGTGAGGCTATTGTAGAAAATATTGACCCTAGAGGGAGAAAGTACTACTGGATAGGCGGGAATGAACTTGGTTTTTTAGACATTGAAAATTCTGATGTAATCGCCGTGCATAATGGATATGTTTCTGTAACGCCAATAAAGTTGGACCTTACTGATTATGCTTTCCTAGATAGATTACAACTGGATTTAAAAATTTAGAACATGCTTAGAAAACCCCATGACTCATACATAAATCCTGAATCAGAGTTCAGG
>JAHFBK010000187.1:0-1224 GCA_023250035.1 Candidatus Dadabacteria bacterium | reverse complement strand
TAAATCCTGAATCAGAGTTCAGGATAAACACTTTACCCTTCTTGTTACCCTCTGTTTTTGTGCTTCTCGTTCTAGGGTTTATTGCGGTAAAGTACTAGGTTAAGTAAGTACTACCAAGTGAAACTCCTCGTGGCAGAGCCACGGGCATCTAAAAATCAAAAGTAGGGGCTGATACCCTCATCGGGATCTGAGGTAGCGACCAAGAGGGAGGGTTTTTAGGGAACCGTAGCCCTAAAAGCTCGTTCGGGGAACGAGCCCTACATTTCTCTCTATAACTAAATACATTGTTAAAATGGTATAAGATCATATACTGCATCAGTTGTTCTTTTTACTGGGCTTGCACCCATCCTCCGGTTAAACTGGAGGACTATATTCTTTCTTGCCCAAAGGGCAACCTGTTTTCATCCCGTAGTAGAACTACGCGACATTCAACAGGTATGTTTAATAAATCTGTCAGCCTATCGGCTCTCGGCTATCAGGTTAAAGTTTCGAGACTTTCGGTCAGTTTTGAGTTAAAAGCTTTAATCGAACCCCGAAGCTTTATATATCATTTTGGTTACAAGTCTATATTAGCTTATAATTTTAAGTCTTTTAGAACGTCTATAATATAGTTAAAAGGTTTTATCACTATGATAACTCAAATCATGCAGATGTTAGCAGATCCGAAGCTAATCATCCCGCATATGTTGGGTGGCTTACGTCGCCTCATGGTTCGCAAGATAAGCAAAGACGGCAAAATCTTTTACCAATACAAAGGAGAACTCTATCCTGAATATCTTAATCATGGAAACGCTCAGTCGTTCATTTCAGAAAAAGCACTAGCTTATTGCGATGGCACTGGAATTGACGTCGGTGCTGATAGGTGGCCCTTAGAAGGCGCCATTCCGATACTCAATGAAGCAACTCAGAATGCGTATAAGCTTGACAATTTTCAAGATGGCAGCCTGGATTATATATTTAGTTCACATTGCTTAGAACACTTGGGAAATTGGCAGGATGCACTCGCTATGTGGATTAGAAGATTAAGGAAGGGAGGCATCATTTTTCTTTATCTGCCTCACGAATCAATGAAACTATGGCACCGAGGCGGTCCTTGGGTTGGGGGCCATCATAAATGGAGGCCTACCTATCAGATTCTAATACCTTTTTTGCAGAAGCACGGTGTAGAGATTCTTGAATTCAACCCGTTTCGAGACGAATACTGGAGCTTTCATATTGTGGGCA
>JAHFBK010000079.1 GCA_023250035.1 Candidatus Dadabacteria bacterium | reverse complement strand
ATGAAGACTTCTTCGACAACAGAATTAACACAACAAAAACCGGATATTCTTTATACGAGACAGTTTGCATATTTAATTTCTTGATATTTTGAACTATTGTCAGACAGCCTCCAAGCTGCAGGATATCAACGTATAAACCGACAGTCTATTCTGTCATTGTAAGAAACGGAGCGACGCAATCTGTTTAAGATTCCTTACGGAGCCTGTACTGAGCCAATGCGAAGTATTCGCAATGACAGTGAAAACCTATTAGCGAGCTACATGGAATTATCAAGTTAAGTATAGCCCTAATATAAATCAAGTTGACAAGGCTATAATCAAAGTGAAATAATAATTGACACAGTTTCAGCAATAAAAGACGACAAACGTAAATAATATGAGGAGACCTAATTCATGAAAAAAGCAATTTATATATCATTAGTTCTAACATCATTTCTTCTCTTGTCCGTATCGGTATATTCAGATGATTACTCGTCTGAGATAATAGTAGAACTCAAACCAGACTATAACTGTGCGGCAGACCACCTTCATATCCCCGGTATGATTAAAAACAAATCGAATGTAACTTTAGGAAAAGTCAAAGTAGAGGGACGAGCATACGATGAGAATGGCAATGTTATATCCTCCACCACCTCCTGGGTAGACAGTGTGAACATTGCACCTGGGAAGACCACTACCTTTGACCTTGAATTCCTCGATATAACAGGCTCTGTCCACAACAAGGTTAAAAGCTATGATGTCAAGGTTATAGAAGTAGAGAAGGCTTTGCCTTGAAGAGTAGATCAGAGAATTATTTGTTGTTGCATTGAGATTTAATGGACTACAAATCACAGCTAATCGGGAACACTCAAAAAATAAGACGTTTTGGTTAATATTATTTGTAGTAAACAGGGAGAGCTAAATTGATTAAAAATTTAGAGATTAAAAACTTTAAATCTATCAAGCACCTGAATCTGGATTGCAAGAGAGTCAATATCTTTATAGGTAAACCGAATACTGGTAAGTCAAATATCCTGGAAAGTGTTGGAGTTTTTTCTGTCCCTTACGGGAAACTTAAAGATTTTATTCGATTCGAAAACATGACTAACCTGTTTTATGACCAGGATTTATCTGAAAAAATAGAAATAATTGGCGACGGCTTAGACTTTAACATGGTATTTGAAAATGGGCAGTTTGTGGCAAGAGCAAGGTTATATATTGAAGGCAGAAATGTAAGTTTTGATTGTGATTATGATTTTACCGGAGGTATAATTGCGATTAACTATCCTTCACTTCCGAAACCCTCCTTCAAATTTTATAGATTCGCCATTCTTGATAAATTTCCGAAACTGGAGACCAATTTTCTTTTACCTCCAAGAGGGGAAAATTTATTATTTATACTTCAGACAAATAAGACTTTCAGGAAAATAGCCTTTGATATTTTCAATGAATATGGGCTCAGTATTCGTTTAACCCCTCAGGAAAGCAAAATGGAAGTCCAAAAGCAGATTGAGTATATAGGTATTTTTTACCCCTACTCTCTTGTTTCTGATACCCTGCAAAGGGTAGTTTTTCACCTAGCGGCAATTGAAACAAACAAGGACTCTGTGATTATTTTTGAGGAACCTGAAGCTCATGCCTTTCCTTTTTACACAAAATTTCTTGCTGAAAGAATCGCTCTAGACAAAACTAATCAGTATTTTATCTCTACCCATAATCCTTATTTTCTTCTCTCAGTTTTAGAAAAAACCCCAAAGGATGATATTGGAATTTTTATAACCTATTTTAAGGATTATCAAACGAAAGTTAGACCACTTACTAAAGAAAAGATGCCTGAAATCCTTGACCTTGATGCAAGCGTGTTCTTTAACCTCGACCGATTTCTGGAAGAAGAATGATTTATGTGGAATGTAAGCCGGATGAAGCTATAGTAATAACTCTTGGTATTCCCGGAAAAGAAATAGAACATAGAAACGGTAAAGGAAGTGTTTGTAAAAGATTAGAGGAAAGCATAAATTCCAAAGGGTTAGTGGATGAAGACCCTTTGAGCACACAACCGAGTTATATTAAAAAATTGACACTTCGTTCACAAAAACATGATATTAAACTGCTGTACGATGAAAACGCTAAAAATTATCTTATTATGTTATGTCCGAATTTAGAAGAATGGATTCTGAAAGCTACAAAAGATGCAGAGATAAATATAAAAAACTATAATTTGCCTGATAATATAGATGAATTACATAAGATCTTAAATACAAAAATTGGAAAATTAACGAATCTTTTACAAAACCTAAAAAAGAAAAAAAGCAGGCTGCTTAAAACTTTAGAAGACTTTGTAAAAAATAAATAACATATTTTAAAGTAACTCTTGCTTGAACTTTTTTTTTACCATGATAGTTTAACTATTCACTAGGAGTACATAACTTGGATGCCATTTTCGGTTGAGCTTAGAGAAAAGATTAACCAGATTATATCTACATCTGAAACAAGACGATCTGCACTTATTCCTACTCTCCACATGGTTCAGCGTGAATACGGCTGGCTCCCCAATGAATGTATGAGTGAGGTTGCTGAAATTCTAGACATACCTCCTACAAGTGTTCAGAACGTAGCAACTTTCTACACCATGTTTTTTACAAAACCTGTAGGAAAGCATGCTATCTGGCTGTGCAGAACACTTTCTTGTGCTTTAAGAGGAGCAGAGCACGTAGAACACTATCTTTCAGAAAAACTCGGGATTCATACAGGAGAAACCACAATTGATGGTAAAATTACACTTCTTGAAGCTGAATGCCTGGCCTCATGCGGAACTGCTCCTGCTATGCTTGTTGATGACGAACTTTATGAGAATCTTACAAGAAAAAAGATTGACGAGTTAATTGAGAAGCTTAAGAAAGATTAGCGAATAAAAATTTTAATTTTGACTTTAAATCTTTCTAAACGACTTCTTAGCCTTGTGATGATTCCTTTAATCCAAAATCTGAATCCCTGATTAAAGGTTCTAACACAACTGATGTCCTCGCTACCAAAAGAACATGCACTCGAAATATTTAAAGAAGCACTTGAGGCAGTAAATCCCAGAAAGAGTGTACTAGAACACGTAAACCTAAAGGGGAATGTTCTAAATATCGATGGAAAAGAATATGATTTAAAAAAATATAGATCAATTTTTGTTATCGCCCTTGGAAAGGCTGCTTCTTCTATGGGAAATGCCGTTGAGGAGGTATTAGGTGAAAGAATAACCGGCGGAATTGTGGTATCTAATACAAGACCTCATTTTGTATTCTCAAAAATGAAATTTTATCTTTCAAGCCATCCTATACCAGACGAAAGAAGCATAAACGCCGCCCGGGAAGTTATGAGACTTCTTGAACAAGCTGGTGAAAAGGATTTAGTTATTTTTCTAATCTCTGGTGGTGGAAGTGCGCTTCTTGCGCTGCCTTCTCAAGGAATTTCGATTGAAGACAAAAGAAAGGTTACGGAATTGCTTCTTAGAGCAGGAGTTGATACATACGGGCTTAATGCAGTGAGGAAGCATATCTCCCAAATTAAAGGCGGAGGACTTCTTAAGAAGGCTCTTCCCGCTCAGGTCATAACGCTTATACTTTCTGATGTTGTCGGAGACAGGCTTGATGCGATTGCTTCTGGTCCAACGGTCCCTGATCCTACAACATTTGAGGATGCGTGGCGAGTTATAGAGGAGCTAAGGCTTGAGCACAGAATCCCTCCCCAGGTAGTTATACACCTCGAGGAAGGAAGAAATGGAAACATTCCAGAAACGCTTAAAAGAGAAGAGTTTGACAGTGATACGTTTCAAACAGTGATTGTAGGAAATAACCTTAAATCGCTTGTCGCAGCAGAAAGAAAGGCCGGAGAACTTGGATACAACACGATTCTTCTTTCTTCTCAAATAAAGGGTGAATCAAGAGAGGTTGCAAAGGTAATAGCTGCGATTGCACTCGATATTGAAAGGTTTGACATTCCTGTGAAAAAACCCGCTTGTTTAATTTTTGGAGGTGAAACTACTGTAACCGTCACTGGGGATGGAAAAGGCGGAAGAAATACAGAAACCTCTCTTACTTTTTCAATGGAAATAATGGGGCATAAAATACTTGGTCTCTTCTGTGGTACAGACGGGATTGACGGACCGACAGATGCAGCAGGAGCAATCTGTGATGGATTAACAATATTACGCGCAAGGAAGATAAAACTAAGCGCAAGGGAATCCCTCATTCAAAATGATTCCTACTCATTCTTTGAGAAATTAGGAGATTTGATTAAAACGGGTCCAACCGGCACAAACGTAATGGATATTGGCGTGGTAATTGTTGAATAGCGATATTCTTGATTCGTAATCCGTGATCGAAGTTCCACGATACACGAATTAAAAAGTCCAGATTACGAATCACGATTCACAACCCCTAATCACGAAATGATTTATGCAATAATCTCTGATATTCATTCAAACCTTGAAGCCCTAAAAAGAGTCCTAGAAGAGATTGATAGATTTCGAGTAAATAAAACCATATCCCTTGGAGATATTGTAGGCTACGGTGCTAACCCGAATGAATGTGTAGATATAATCAAAGAAAGAAATGTCGAATCAATAATTGGAAACCACGATACGGTTGCATGTGGTAAAAAGGAACCATACGATTTCAATCCCGTGGCAAGAGCAGCAGTACTCTGGACAAGAAAAACGCTTACATCTGAGAATAGAGAATTCTTAAATAATCTCCCAGATATGAAATTGGTTGACGATTTTCTTATAGTTCATGGTGCCATATCCGATCCAGATTTATACATACTTTCATCATATGAGGCCAGTATGGAATTTAAGCTAATGAAGACACACAACGTGTGTTTTTTTGGTCACACACACGTAAGAACCTACTACGTCGTTATCAATGATGATATACGACAATTCTTTGACCATGAGTTTAAGATAGAACCTAAAGCAAAATACCTTATAAATCCTGGAAGCGTTGGACAACCAAGGGATAGAGACCCTCGTTCTTCTTTTCTGATTTACGATACCAAAGAAGGATGCGTGAAATACATCAGACTTGATTATGATATAAGCACAGCCCAGAAAAAGATAATAGATGCGGGGCTTGATAGAAGGCTAGCTGATAGATTGTCACTCGGAATGTGAATTTACATAGTAGTCACTCTATTACAGATTGCTTACTTGTAAATTGTGAATTTGGTACTTACATTGAGGAATGGATTCGTTCGTGATTTAATGAATCGATACCTTTAGTATTAAATCTTGAAGGTTTATCACCGTGGTATAAACTTTAAAATAAGATGGTAATGTCCTCAAAACCCCTACCACAAAATATAGAAGCTGAACAGGCCGTACTAGGCGGCGTACTTATAGAAGGTGTTGCTATAAACCAAGTCCTTGAGATACTAACCACTGAGGATTTCTACAGGGAGTCTCACAGAAAGATATTTGAAGCCATGATTGAGCTTGATAAAAATAGTAGGCCTATAGATATACTCACACTTTTTGATTACCTGAAATCACAGGGACAACTACTAGAAGAAGTAGGAGGAAGTAGCTATCTTACATACCTCACAGAGATTGTACCCTCTGTCGCAAATATTGGATACTACGCAAAACTCGTAAAAGAAAAATCTATTTTAAGAAAGCTTGTTATATCAGCAACCGACATTGCTATGCGTGGTTACGAAGAAGGCATCAACGTTGATGAGACCGTTGACCGTGCAGAGCAAACAATTCTTGATATAGCCCAGCACAAAGTAAAACCGAGTTTTTATGATAGTAGAGAGTTAGCAGCAAAAGCACTTCAGATTATAGAAACCCTTTACGAGAGAAAAGAGCTTATCACAGGGATTTCAATGGGATTTGAAAAGTTAGATCATATGACAGCCGGGCTTCAGCCATCCGATTTAATAATAGTTGCGGCAAGACCCGGGCTTGGTAAGACCTCTTTCTGCCTTAATATTGCCGCCCATGCAGCGATAGAAAATAGAAGCCCCGTAGGAATATTTTCTCTGGAGATGACAAAAGAACAGCTTATGTTAAGAATGCTTTCAAGTAGAGCAAAAGTAAACTATTCAAATGTAAGGAGCGGATGGATCAAAGACGAGGATCTGACGAAACTCGTACATGCGGCTGACATCTTTGGGAAGGCAAGAATCTACGTCGACGACACCCCCGCAATTAGCGTATTGGAACTCCGCGCAAAAGCAAGAAGGCAGAAGAGGGAAAAAGGATTAGAACTCATCATCGTTGACTATCTTCAACTTATGCGGGGAAGTGGAAGAGCGGAAACTAGAGAGCGTGAGATTGCAGAAATCTCGGGCTCTCTAAAGGCACTTGCGAAGGAACTAAACATCCCTGTGATAGCAGTCTCGCAACTCAGTCGCCAGACAGAAACCCGCGCCGACAAACGCCCTCAGCTTGCCGATCTTCGTGAGAGCGGCGCACTCGAACAAGACGCCGATGTCGTTATTTTCATACACAGAGCCGATGCATATAAAAAGAACCTTGACGAAAAAGACGGGATAGCCGAGATAATCATTGGTAAGCAAAGAAATGGCCCTACAGGAGTAGCAAAGCTAGTCTTCTTAGATAAAATTGGAGTCCCATGTTTTGAAAATCCCGCCAACGAAGAGTTTGAGGGAATATTTTAAAAAATAGTGGTTATTTTCTTACTATTTTCGTTACATTAAACACTAACCGCTAACAGCTAACAGCCAATAATTAAAAAAATAGCTAACTTTATTTAATTAGTAATTCATTCATACTTCCACTTCTGTATCCTTCTATATCAATGGTAATATAAGTAAAACCTAGCTCCTTGAGTCGTTTAGAAATAATTTCTCTCAAATCCCGACTTAGAAGCTTTTCAAACTCGCTTTCATCAATTTCAATCCGTGCAATCTTTTCATGGTATCTTACTCTAAACTGTCTTAGCCCCAGTTGTCTTAAAACCAGTTCAGAGAGAGCTATTTTTCTCAGTTTATCTTCGGTTACCTTGATGCCATAAGGGATTCTGGAGGAAAGACACGCCATCTGTGGTTTATCCCATGTAGACAGCCCTATTCTTCGACTCAAATCACGAATTTCTTCTTTTGTGAGTCCGGCTTCTAGCAGCGGTGCCCTCACACCCATTTCCTTTGCAGCATCCATGCCAGGTCTAAAATCCCCTAGGTCTGAAAGGGTCGCACCATAGATTACATTCTTCATTCCTAGCTCATTTGCCTTGGCGAAACAAATGTCGAAGAGCTCCGTCTTACAAAAAAAGCATCTTCTCGGGGAATTCTCCGCATATCCAGGAATATCAAGTTCATGTGAGTTCTCCGTCATATGTCTAACACCGATATTCTTTGCAAGCTCCCTAGCCTCTTGAAGCTCGAAGGCTGGATAGGAAGGAGAAACTGCGGTAAGAGCAATGGAATTTTCACCAAGAACATCGTATGCAACCTGTAGCAGGAAGGTGCTGTCAACACCACCTGAAAAGGCAACTATAACAGATTCCAAATCACTTATTATCTTTTTTACTCTCTGAAGTTTTTCTTCCATATGTTTTCCATCTCTGTAATTTCGAGGAGTGAAACGTGAACGCACCCACAATGACTATTATTCAAACACATTGTTAACTATAAACGAATAGTGTTTTTGTGTCCATAATTAGTCATTCGACTAACGAGCGCAAGTTTGACACCCATAAGCGACTTATGTGAAACTAAATGTTGTTAGTAATCAATATGTAATTGCCCTTTGTCAGTTTTTTTAATAGCTAAATAAGAGCTACGGACTAAATATGAATAAACTTGAGATCGTCAACCAACTTGAGTCCATTGTGGGAAAAGAGAATGTCCTATACCACAAAGAAGATACCATTGTATATGAACAAGACGCATTTGTAATGAGGGCGATTCCTGATTTTGTGGTTTTTCCAACTACAACCTCAAACGTCTCAGAGATAGTTAAACTCGCAAATCGAGAAGGGATTCCAATTGTTGCACGTGGTGCAGGAACGGGAATAAGCGGCGGGGCGATTCCGGTTGCAGGCGGCATTATGATTTCGCTTACAAAGATGAATAGAATCCTTGAGATAGATTTAAAGAATCGCTTGGCTGTTGTTGAGCCTGGGGTAGTGAATTTAGAACTCACTAAGGTAGTGTCACCTTATGGTTTATTTTATGCTCCTGACCCTTCGAGCCAAATGGTTTGCACGCTTGGGGGAAACGTTGCAGAAAACGCAGGTGGTATTCACTGTATTGCATATGGCGTTACGACAAACCACATATCGGGGCTTGAAGTTGTACTCCCTGACGGTGAGGTTGTAGAGCTTGGAGGAAAATCCCTCGATTCCCCTGGATATGACCTAGTCGGAATAATGGTAGGTTCAGAAGGCACACTGGGAATAGTCACAAAAATAATACTAAGGCTCACGCGCCGAGCCGAGGCAATATGTACAATGATTGCTATTTTTGACAGTATTGATGATGCTGGACAGACTGTGGCTGATATTATTGGAAATGGAATCATTCCGACGGCACTTGAGATGATGGATGCGCTCTCTATTCGAGCTGTTGAAGAAGTTATTCACGCGGGCTACCCTCTTGATGCGGAAGCTGTGCTACTTATTGAACTCGAAGGGCTTAACGAAATTCTCAGTAGGTCTTCTCCTTTAGTAAAGGATTTTTGTATTAAGAATCGTGCACGTGATGTGAGAATCGCTGAGACAGAGATTGAAAGGGAGCGTCTCTGGAAGGGAAGAAAAAGCGTTGCAGGTGCGATAGGCAAAATAGCACCAAATCAATACACTCAGGACGGAGTAGTCCCACGTCCTAAGCTTCCAGAGGTGCTTAGAAAAGTAATAGAAATAGGAAAGAATCGTTCACTACTTATTGCGAACGTCGCACACGCCGGTGACGGCAATCTTCATCCATTAATACTTTTTGATCCAAGACACCCGGGTGAATTGGAAAGGGTTATTGAAGCCGGCGGTGAAATTTTAAAACTTTGTGTAGATGCTGGAGGAACAATCACTGGTGAACATGGTGTTGGAATAGAGAAAAACAAATACATGAGCTGGCTTTTTAGCGAGGATGATCTTAAGGCAATGGAGATAATCAAAGATACATTTGACCCGAAAGGAATTTTTAACCCTGGCAAAATTTTCCCAACTCCAAAGGGCTGTAGAGAACTCCGCGTCCTGCCTATTGGTGTCCGAGCTAGTGAAAAGGGGATCTGGATTTAATTTATAGGATTTTAGCTCATTCACCCTATAGGCTTCCTACTTTCTTCTATCCCTCGCATTTCATTTACAAAGAGAATAAGCAGCAGCCCAAGCGAAAAAAACACTATAAGTGCTATAATGGCAATACGAATAGAGTCAAATGCCTGTCGTATAAATGCGAATGTAAATGGGCCTATTGCAGAAGAAAATTTTCCTCCAAGAGCAAAAAATCCAAAGAACTCTGCTGTGTTCTCACGCGGAGTAAAAAGACCGAATAGGGAACGACTCACCGCTTGGCTGCCTCCTAATATAAATGCTATAAACACCCCTATCGTCCAGAATTCAAACCTCGTCTTCATAAAATAAGCCCATATTACGAGTGCGCACCAAATAATTAAACTTAAGATTATGGTTGACTTACTACTATATTTATCAGCCAAATACCCTAATAACAGAGAGCCAAAAAAGGCTACAATTTGTCCCAAAAGGAATAAGGTTACAATCTCAGACTGAGACATCCCCAGAATCTCGCTTCCAAAAATAGCAGCCATCACTATTACGGTCTCAATCCCCTCATTGTAGATTAGAAAGGTGACTAAAAATTTAAAGAGCTCCTTATGTTGCCTAATCTTTTTAAAGGTAAGCACAAGTCGCTTGAATCCTATGCTTATATAGTTCTCACCCCTTGGTAGCGGATTCCCCTTTGTTTTCTCTCGAACCCATAGAAAGGTAAAAACCGAAAACACAGCCCACCAGATTGCGACAGAGAGAATGACAAAACGAACTGGCAGATTGTCTTCGTCAGGGATCCCAAGAAGTTGTGGGTTTCGAATCATGACTAGGTTTATGGCAAGAAGGATTCCTCCACCTATAAACCCGATAGCCCATCCAAAACCTGAAATTCTTCCTATATTATCCTTTGTAGAAATTTCTGGAAGGAAAGCGTTATAGAAACCTAGACTTCCTGCAAAGCAGTAATTCGCAAGCATATAGAAAATCATAGCGAAAATGTAGTCACCCTCTTTTGCAAAAAATAAGAGTCCTGTAAAAAGACAGGCAAGATAACAATACAGAAAAAGAAATCTTTTCTTTGTCCCAGAAAAATCAGCTATGGCTCCGAGGATCGGTGCAGTAAAAACAACCAGAAAGATTGATAAAGATACAGTATAACCCCAAAGAGAGCTAGCAGGTATGTTGTGGCCAAATATCTCTGCGCCCCCATCTCCAACTATTACTTTTGTAAAATAAACATTAAATACTACAGAGCTTATAGTTGTTGCAAACGCTGAGTTTGCAAAATCGTACATCGCCCAACCGAATATCTCCTTTCTGGTGGGAATAACGATAGTATTCTGACTCAATGTTATTTAACCAAAAATGCAGTTTAGTTTGCGAATTTATATAACTTAGTTCGCTACCTATAAAAAGTATAAATTTGCTGCGAGGTGCTCTTCGGCGGAGTTTACACTGAGCGAAGCCGAAGTGCTCAGGATAAACTCTGTGACGAAGCAATCTGACACTAGCTGTCATTCCGAATACTTCGCATTGGCTCAGTACAGGCTCCGTGAAGAATATCAAACAGATTGCCACGCTTTCGCTCGCAATGACACTGCACATAGGTCGCAACATAGGTTCATTTTAAACCATCATAGGTTTAACCTTAGCTCTTGGTTTAACTTCTCTTTCATAAAGCTTTGGGTTGTTCTGCCAAGCCATGAACCTAGTGAAGATTAGCTTCAGTCTCTGTCTTACAGAAGTCCAGTGAAAATCCCAATCGTAGTCAACTCGCCTTTTATAAAACATCTGGTAGAAGATGTCTCTTTCTTCAGGTCTCCCTTTCTCTCCTATC
>JAHFBK010000186.1 GCA_023250035.1 Candidatus Dadabacteria bacterium | reverse complement strand
GGGAGGTGAGCCGGAATTTACAAAATCTTGTTTAGAAACCAGATCGAGGTTTCGTTAGTTTATATATAGTAAAACTATAATTAGGAGGTTATAACATGACTAAAGTTGTATCATTGTTTCTTGTTACCGTCCTTCTTTTCTCCTTTGCCGCCTACGGGTTTCCCGGAAAACACTATGGTAAGCATGGAAAGAGAAATTGGTGGAACAACACTGAAGTCCTAGAACAACTGAAGCTTTCTGACCAACAAAAAACCAAAATAGACGGGATAGCTTCATCCCATAAGGAAACACTCGAAAATCTCCGCGCTCAAATCAAGACAGCCCATGAAAAACTTAATGAAAGCGTTAAAAATCCGAAATCGACCAAGGATCAAATTTTAGCCGAGTTTGATCAGCTCGAAAAAACACGCGGAGAATTGAGAAAGGTTGAATTTGAAATGTCACTGGAAATGAGAGATGTTCTTTCACCTGAGCAAAAAACGACGCTATCCGATATTAAAGAGCAACATAAGAATCGTCACGGATGCGATGTGTAAGAAACAGAGCTAAAGGCAGCTGCAGCAAAGCGGCTGCCTGCCGCTTCCACCATTTTCCGTAGGATCGCCATCCCTGGCGCGACAAACAAAGGAAATAATGTAGAGGCGGGATTTATCCCGCCTCCATTATATTCTTTCCGAAATTGCTTCACACATTGTTATTTTTCTCCTCCCCTTCGGGACCTCTTCGTGAGCAGTCAGCCTGTCGAACGAGAACAAAAGAGGGGATACCTATTTCTTCTTAGGCATCATCATTTGGGTAAGTGCATATGTCGCAGGCCTTATCACCTTATTTTGATCCCTAATATTGTGACTGTGTCTATGCCTCTATAGACCTTTTAAAAATTGTCTCTTGATTTAACCTTGTGAATTAAAATATAATTATTTTAAAAGGGAGTGGATGCGGGTGAAAACTAGTAAGGCTATTAGAAAGATTTTTCAAAAAGGGAGTTACACAAGTAACACGAATCTTTAACAAAATAATTGTGCTAGATTGCATACTGTCTTTTGTGTTACCAGTGACTATATACATAGTTTTTTCAAAAATCTTCAATAGTGGCAAGGAGGACAAAATGAAAATAATATTAACTTTACTTTTGATCATTATACTTTTTCCTTCTTTTGCTTTATCAGGAGGGGGTCAAATCTATGGGACGATAGTATTCCCGGGACCCCCGATAGAAAAAAATGAGGTAGTCATTGATTGCAATGGGTTGAAACAAAATACGTATACCGACCAAGTAGGTTATTTTCGTTTATTTGTCCCAAGTACGGGGACATGCACACTTACGGTTAATTACAAAGGCGTTTGGACCGACCCTTTAACAGTTATTCTTTTTGACGAACCCATACGATACAACTTTTCGGTAAGATCAAATGAACAGGGAGGATACATATTGTTAAGGGAATAACAATGGGTGACAAAGAAAGAGACAAATGGGATAAGGCAGAAATTATTTGCAAGTCAGTGGGTGCTGTATTAACACCGTTAGTAATAGTAGGTCTAGGGCTCCTAGGTAATCACATTATACAGAAAAACCAGCAAAGAGAACAGAAAGCCCAACAGGAAATCCAGCGAAGAGAACAGAAAACCCAACTCTACACCCAGCTAATGAGCCAACGAGAAGAATCAGAGAGTGGTCTTAGAAAAGATATGTTCTCATCAATAATCAATTCATTTCTGAAGCCCGGATCAGCCACTCTTGAAGAGGAAGTGCTTAATCTGGAACTTCTAGCTTATAATTTCCATGAATCCCTCAACCTTAAGCCCCTCTTCATACATTTGAAGAATCAAATAAACAGCGAAAAAATTAGCAAAGAAGAAAAGAGGAGATATCTAGACCGTTTGAAAAAGGTTGCGAAAGAAATAACTAATAAACAAGTTTACATATTGG
This sequence comes from Candidatus Dadabacteria bacterium, assembly GCA_023250035.1. Classification (GTDB taxonomy): domain Bacteria; phylum Desulfobacterota_D; class UBA1144; order Nemesobacterales; family CSP1-2; genus CSP1-2. Next base: position 1,821 of record JAHFBK010000186.1, on the reverse strand, counting down.
AAGAGGTAGGACAGAAATTTGATATGACAATCATTTTTAAAAATACCGATCGGTCCAAAACTCAATTAGAAGATGTGACAAAACGAAAACTTACATTAAATGGTATCGAAAGAACATTTGAAATAGAAGCTATTGAAAGAGACCTTGAAGATAAACGTATAAGGATCAGACTCTATATATCATCAGCATATCAACAAGCACCGATAGTACATGACTTCTGGGTTGATTTTTTTGACTTTCCAACAATTGACCACATTCGTCTTTCGAATGACCAACGATGCTCAGTAGTATTGAAGGTATTTAAAAATTATGGTGCTGAGATTACACTCCTTTATTTCCCTGGATCCTATGCAAGTCTGAAAGAGAAACCATATGTTGAGGAAATGTTAAAGAAGTTAACAACAGATTCTTTATCTAGTGAAAGTCCATAAAATGGCCTCAGTAACCATTATTGGCTATTTTATAATGTAACTTAACTTAACTATGAGTAAGTTTGTGTGAAGGGAGGATACGATGAAAAAAATTACAATTATAATTATCTTATATTTTATATTCTTCCCTTCATTAGCTGCTGCCGATTTGATACATGGACTTATAGCAGTAGAAAAATCGCATGAAGAAAAAGAGAAAAACGTACAACCTAATAATTCTAATCAAACTGCAGTGGTGAAAATTAGCTGTGATGATGAGACTAAGTCAACAACTATCAACATACCCGGTGAGTATAGATTAACAATGAGTGAAGAAGGATCCTGCACCCTCACTCTGAGCTACAGGCAACAAACTATGCGATCTCCAGTTATTTCTACGGATCAACCCATGCGATTCGATTTTGCGATTTTAAAAAAAGAAGATGGAACGTATTCTATAGAGCAACGTTAGATATAATTGAGGATACAAATTTAATAAAATCTATTTAAAATTTCTAAACTAGCTCGAACCAATTCCCAGACAAATTGAAACAAAAAGTAAAGAGTTAGAAAGATCCAAAGGTAGTTTCTAAACTACATAAATCCAGAATCGAATTTTCGTATTTTTTAACCGCAAAGATTTAGCCCAGGACAGGCACATTGGTCTGCTCCTACAAGTAGTGGTTTGATATATCAAACCCCTACTACCAAATCATTTCTTCTTTGGCAGCATCATCTGTGTAAGGGCATAAGTCGCCGGACTTATCGCTTCGGGGTCTGTTGTAACGTTCAGAAGCGCAGGAACGCCAGAAGAAAATGCACGGATTAATGCTCCATGAATCTGAGCAGGTTCCGTTACTAATTCTCCATATCCGCCTAAAGCCCTCACCAATTCATGAAAAGGAATTAGAGGAAGATCAACTCCAACCGTCTGACGTTCTCTCCCATAGGTTAGCCAGAGCTGATGCTTTGTCATTCCCCAGGATTGATCGTTACAGACAACTGTTACAAAAGGAATTTTATGTCTTATTGCCGTTTCAAACTCCATAAAGTTCATCCCTATTGCGCCGTCCCCGCTAATAAGCGCAACCTGATTGTCTGGACAAGCCACTTTCGTCCCTATCGCGAAAGGAACACCTACTCCCATACAGCCAAGAGGGCCACCCTTCACGTAATGTCCCGGCTTTCTCACACGATAAGTCGTATCAGCCCAGACCTGTGTGTCGCCGCCGTCTATTGCAAGTATTCCATCCTCCCCTAGCACATCTTCTACCTCCTTGATAACCCTGAGAACATGTATTGGGGTTTTATTAGAGTTTCTTATCTCTTCTACCTTCTTCCACTCATCTTCGCGCCATGCTTTTGCCTGATCTACCCATGGTTTGTAATTTAGATTTATTGAATGCTGTTC
>JAHFBK010000185.1 GCA_023250035.1 Candidatus Dadabacteria bacterium | reverse complement strand
TGAAACCAAACCCTATATTTATTCTTATTATTCATTTCCTTAGAACAAAATACACCTTTGGATTTTGTATGTCAACGTGTAAGACCTGTTTATAGACTCGTCGTTCTTCTTTCATGTGCCCCAGATTTTATTGTTTCTCCAATTTTCCAGAACCTTTTATCCTCTTCTGAAACAGTTTTTAGTTTCGGTATAGGTGTTGGTCTCCCGTTTTCGTCTATTGCAACAAATATAAAATAGCCCCTACAACAGAAGTCCTTTGTGCTGCCCTGTTTTTTTTCTCTATAAACGTCAACCTTTACAACCATCGAGGTTTTGGCTGTGTAGATAACCCTGCTCCTTAATTCTACGATATCTGCTAGGTTTATCGGAATTTTGAAATCGAGTGCTTCAATAGATGCGGTGACAACATTCTCACCTGAAAAACGTAATGCTGATAGTGCCCCTGTAAGGTCCATCAACTCAACAAGCTTTCCACCAAAAATTGTCCCGTAGTTATTCGTGTCGTTTGGGAAGACAAAATGGGTGTTTATCACTTCAATTGATTCTTTCTCAATCATCTTTAATCCTCCTAGAGGTCAACAGGTTCAATGTAAAGCTACAGGATTAACTATGGAATCCAAGGTGTGTAATCAATCTTATGAATCCTCTCAAGCGATAAAGCAACTGATCGAGAAAGCTTTTCTCCATATTCAGAAATCCACTCCTGGGGAGCAGCGTAGTAAAAGTAATCAAGCGTCATCCATTCTCTCCCGCTTAATATCCCCCCATCAACAACATTAACTAAGAATGCAGTCATGTCACCTCCATCCATTGCATTTATAACCCTACAATCTGCATAAGAATGGGCATCCTTCAGAATCGGGCTTCCTGTTACTCCTGAGTCGTATGGAATGCCTTTAAGCTTTTCTCTTTCACGTCCTGTGTAGAAGCCGAAGTTTTTTACAATCTCTATCTGATCTTTTCTTAGAAGATGCACCGCGAAGGCTTTGCTGTTTATGATAAATTCATGTGTGTAGTTCCCCTTCCAGATTCCTACAAGAAGTCTCGGGAAAGAGTAGACGATTGACGCTGTAACTACAGTTACCGCGATCTGAGCATTAACTCTACCCTGCCACGAGCTCGTGATCGCTACTACAGGGGAAAGTGACCAGAAAGCACCTGCAACGGTAACTCCTTCTTCTTTGCTCATAAATAATCTCTTCCTAAGTTAGAATATATTTTGAAAGCTTATAGTATTAGCCTAAGACATATCCATCCTTCTAGGGCTTATGTAGCCAGGTATCATTTACATTTAGCGTTTAAGAACTAACAGGAATTAATGCTTTCTATTACCAATTAAAACCGATTAAAACATATTGGTTCATAAGTGGTGTAAGATTTATATTATTACTTCCTTTGATAAATATCTTAGTAGGGTTTATTAAATAGCTTAAAGCCCTTAAAAAGCCACTGTCCCTACCTTCAAGCCAGTTTGATGTTTCCTCAAGAATAATTCCAAAGGGTACCCCAGCCCCAGGCGTTACAATAAGGTCTTGAAGTGAGGGCGGGCGCATTATGCCTTCAATTGTATATTCAAATAGAGTGCTTTGAACAAAAGCACCAAAAGCTGAGGTAGGACGGTTATATCCAAGTGCTCTGTAATAAAGATAAAGGGAAGCTCCAAAGGCAGGATGTTTGACCCAGTTTGTCATAATTCCATCGCCGTCATTCCATGCAATATGTCCACGGTGTCCGTTATTTTGAAAATGGGATATATTCTTCCACCACCTTCTCGGGTCTATTATCAGTTGGGCATCTTTTTGCTTCACGTAGATTGCTCGAAAAACCCAGATCCCTGCGTAAGCATTTTGAGTGTCGCGTAGAAAATCCTCAAAATCGGCAAGTGATTTAGGCCTGGTTTCTTTTTTAAGAAATATATCAGGCTTTTTTTCATTTCCCATTATATCAATAAATGTAGATTCGTCATATGGCTTGGCTAGTATTGGTATGTCATCGCTAAATGGTGGTTCGGCAAATGCACCACTATAAGAAGCCAAAAACAAGGTGAATGTTATAAGTAATAAACCTAAATGTTTAATCAATTCGTTTTCCCCACAACTATAAATCAAATAATAACACTATGAATATGATTTTGGTAGTAGTTTTAATTATGCAGGTGGATTAATACATTTTTTAAAACAAATCATCCTACTGGCTGACATTCCTAGCAATTCAAAGTTACCCTTAGTTCTTATGGCTTAATCGCTTAAAGATTAAGTTCCTTGACAATTACTCATTCTTTGTGAGAGAATCATAAAATATTTCCTGACTTGTAAATTTATGATATGCCATTTTTATTAAGGAGGAAGGGTAATGTTAAAAGAGTTCAAAGAATTTGCTATGCGGGGAAATGTGGTTGATATGGCAGTCGGAATTATAATTGGAGCAGCCTTTGGAACTATTGTAAAGTCGCTTGTATCGGATGTTATTATGCCACCAATTGGTCTACTATTAGGCGACATTGATTTTTCAAATCTCTTTATAATTTTAAAAGAGGGAGCAACTGCCGGGCCGTATCCTTCCCTTGCCGATGCACAAAAAGCAGGCGCTGTAACAATTAATTATGGTTTGTTCGTGAACACAATAATTAGCTTCCTTATAGTTGCTTTTACTGTGTTTCTTCTTGTGCGTAGCATAAACAAACTAAAGCACCAAGAAGAAGCCCCACCTCCTGCGCCTGCAACTAAGGAGTGCTCATACTGTTTCTCGACAATTCCTATTAAGGCTACACGCTGCCCTAACTGCACTTCTGAGTTGAAGGGAGCGTGGGGTTGATATTATTCATGGAATAAGAGAACGATGCTTGATTAAGGGAGATCCTTAGATTCAAACCCTATGATAGGAAAAAGTAAGCATGGGAGCCTATTGATCTTGGTAGGGTGTTGTTGTCAAATGGAATTCAGTGGTAGCTATTTACTTATATAATGACGATTTGGGGGTATCTCCATATAATCTTGACGCTTATATAAGACTTGTTCGAGCCTTATTCAAAAATGTGGAGCACTCAAATCTCTCCAACTTATAGAAAACGCTATAAAAATTGACCCTTCAAGCGAGCAAGATAGGTCTTTATCTAGAAAAGTAAAGGAGTGTTACAGACTCAGAATATTAGATAAGCGTGTCTAATCCTTATACCTGATGTATTAAGCTTTGCCATTGATTTTTTGATTATATCCAAATCAAATGCTCTTGACTTAGAATTTAAAATGAGGTATGAATCATAGCACTAAGGAATAGAAAATAGTTCCAGTTTAGGAGGTTGTATTAATGAAAATGCGAAGTGTACTAATAGTGCTGTTATCCCTACTAGTTGTTTCTGTTTACTTAGGCGGATGTGCACAACCGGATGAAGAGCTTGCCAATGCTGAAGCTGCTTTACAGGCTGCTAGAGACGCAGGAGCTCCTGAGCTAGCACCTACCGAGTATCAAGCCGCAGAGGATCTTATTGCAAGGGCAAAACAACTAATGGCAGCGGGAAGAAGGCAAGAGGCTCGTGAACTCCTAGAAGAGGCAAGGTATAAGGCAATTGAAGCAAAAGGGAAAGCGATGATTGCAAAATCCGAGGGGGGAATGACTGAGGAAGAAAGGATGACAAGGGAAGAAGAACTCAGAAAGCTTAAAGAAAGCGGTCTTTCAAGGGGGATTAATATTGGACTTCAAGATATATTCTTTGACTATGATAGAGCTGATATTAGACCAGATGCAAGGCCAGTCCTAAGGGAAAATTCTGAAATCATACAGAACA
>JAHFBK010000184.1 GCA_023250035.1 Candidatus Dadabacteria bacterium | reverse complement strand
TCGTCACTGCAAAAATTGCAAGCTCTTATGTCATTCATACTCCTCAAGCATATGCCCTTGTATGGATTTATTCTCTGAGCCTTCTTATAGATACTGCTAACTCCACATCGGATGCCATACTAAGGGTGTTCAACAAGTTTAGGCGTATAGCCTTTATTTCTTCTTCTCTTTCTCCTTTTAAGCTTCTCCTGGTCGCTAGCGCGCTCCTTACCGGTCTTGGAATAAAGGGGGTTTTATTTTCTTTCGTAGTTGTAAGCTTTCTCGGCTTCTTCATAAGGTTATGGATTGTGACCAAAACCCTCGGAGAAAACAAGCTTGCAGGTTGGTGGAACTCTGACCTAAGCTTAGTAAAAGACCAGTGGAAAGGGATTGCTTGGTTTTTAGGAAATACAAGTCTTGCAGGAACACTTAAAATGGCAAACGACAATTTCCTGGGTGTATTAGTTTTGGGTTACTTTTCAGGTAAAGAGGGTGCAGCTTATTACAAGATTGCAAAGTCATTTGTCAAACTGATGACTCGTATAATTGACCCATTCTACGAGGCTATATATCCAGAGCTTGTAAGGATTTCAACCCTTAACGCCCTAAAGGATTTTAAAAGCCTTCTTAAATACTCAACGAAGAATCTAATGAAATTCACTATTCCTATATCTATTGTAACCCTGATATTTTCTGATCAGATCATAAATCTCATATTTGGGAAAGAGTATCTTCCCGCCTCAAATGCCCTTAGGATAGTGACCTTGGCTGTCTTAATATCACAACGACCTTCTGGACAGGCCCTGCTTTGCTTTCGTCAGGGAAGGCTGGGCTTAGAAATTTAATAGCTATAGCCTCGATTGCCGTTTATGTAGGACTTCTGTTTCTTCTCATACCAAAATACTCTTACATCGGAGCGGCTTGGGCTTTCTTAGCAGGAAATGTAGTACGTTCACAAGTTTCATTTTGGGTTATGAGAAATTTCTTGAGAAGTGAAAAGAAAAAGCAGTTAAAGATTCAAGCTACCTAAAAACACATGATTTCTAACCCAGGCTTAAAATTATTCTTATTCCAGATGATACATAAAGAGAGTAAGTGCAGAATAAAGAAAATTCGAAACCCATTATATTTTCATTCGACTACCCTCAGAATGCCATCCTTGAATTTATCGACAATTACGATCATAAAGCAGGAAGACCAACAAACTGAGAAGTGTACCTAAAAGTTAAATGAGAAAAGCTATTGTGATGCAAGTTGTTCTCAATTGACAGGAAAGCATGAGAATATATCATGATTGGAGTCGAGGGAAAAGAATTCTTTTTCGCATCAGAGAAGGGTGGGAATGAATGTATGAATCGAAGCCTACTGTAACAATCATTATCCCGACCTATAATCGAGCACACTTACTGGGCCGGGCCATTCGAAGCGTGTTAACGCAAACTTTCCATAACTGGGAACTTATTGTGGTGGATGATGCTTCTACTGACAACACTAAAGAAGTTGTCTATAGCTTCCAAGATCCACGTATACATTATCTTTGTCATGAGGCCAACCGAGGTGGTCCAACTGCACGGAATACCGGCATTCGCGAGGCACGCGGCCTGTATATTGCGTTTTTAGACTCAGATGACGAGTGGTTGCCGATAAAATTACAAAAGCAATTACAGCTATTTAGTAATAGTTCTGAGCTTGTAGGGCTAATTTATACTGGTGCAATTCACGTATATAGAACCCATAATGTAAATCGACCTCCTAAACATAAAGGTTCCCTCTATCGAAAACTTCTGTTAAAAAATGTTGTCGGAAGTTGTTCTACTGCAATGATCCGAAGGAGTATATTTAACCATGTAAATGGATTTGATGAGGCATTGCCGTCACGACAAGATGTGGAATTGTGGCTGAGGATTTCTAAGTACTATAAAATCGATTTTGTATCAGAGCATTTAGTGAAGATAAATAGATGTGACGACACAGAAAGAATAACTTCAAACGATTTCAAAGTCTCACAGGGGCGATTATTGTTTTTTAATAAATACAAAAAAGACATGCAAAGAGAACGTGTGGCTTATGTATACTTACGCCGGACGGGGCGGATATTTCAAAATCGTCTGAATGATGTGCGCAGTGCTCGCCACTGTTACATTGAATCTATAAAGGAAAATCCAATAAGCCTATCCTCTTACCTGTTTTTTCTGCTCTCTTTATTGCCTAAACCGATTTATAACATTATCGAATCATTTAGACGATGGGGCCTTGGTCTTCTAACCGTTCAGCTTTTGAAAGAAGGCGATGCCTTGCAACAGATTAGATGGGAAAATAAACAGAGGATATAGTAACATAAAGATTCTTCCATAATCTATATATAGTTAAGTATTTCAATAAAAACCAAATTCAGATCAATAACCTTGTGTCCTTAAACGATCAGCCATCTGAATTGAAAAGGCTTCTAACTCGGGATTACTCCGGTAAGCATAAGCGCGTTCCCTTTTTACCTGCTGAGCCACCCTTTCAACATCTATATCTGTAGCCTGAAGTTTACAAAAGTCAGTTAGATCCTTCAATACTCTGTTGGGTTCGGTCAAGAGGTCTTCGTATTTAACCTCAATAGCCCTATCTTGCAGGTTACGCACATGGGTGCGCGCTTCATGGACATATTCTTCCCACATTGAGAAACACTCTTCCAAAGAAACACACCGCAAGTAAAAAAACTTACGCTGTGTTGGTATAAACTTCAGCATCAAGTAGTACCAATAAAAGGGCTTTAACCAAGCATGCCGTTCCTTTAACCGTGAAAGATCCCTTTCGCGCCGTACTCTTAAGCTATTTACCACATCCATCCCATGCCGATATATGTGAATCACCTTAGCCTCTGGGAAAATGTCTAACCATGCAGGCAATGTAATTGTATTACGAGGATCTTTCCAGCCCCAGGGGATGTCAAGGTTGGCTGGGGTGAGATATCGTAGGTACTTCATCCAGCCGAGGAATGAGACCACTCGTGGCGTTTTCATAATGTAACGAATGAATTCTCCATACAGTGCTTTAGCCTCCTTATCTTCCAAAAGGTATCTAATAGAGGCAGGATCTTCCAAACCACCACTACATTGTCCTAATAGCCATTTGTTTAGCTGTTGAAAAAAGACGGCTTCATGACTTTTAGTTTTTTTCTGACCCACAAAAAGACCTAACGCTTCCAGCATCCGCGTGAGCATACTGGTACCAGAACGACTCATTCCAATAATAATAATAGGTGGACGTGCTTTCATACTCGTCTACCTCCTTTACTGGGTTTTAGAAAGTATAAAGTTATTTTCATAATCTATTTCCAGTTAAATAATTCTTCTCCCAAATCTTAAAAACGAGAAGAGAAAATATCTTTCGACCTTCATCGAGTATGGGATTTTTATGTCCCTTAAGAAGTCCTTCAATATAGCTCTTATTAAAAAGATTATCCTCTCCTTCCATAAGAACATCCCTCGCATTATGCCACCATTCCTTTCTAAGCCACTTGGACAATGGGGGATTAAAACCCCGCTTTCTATCTAGCGGAAGTTCTTTGGGAAGAAACTTCGTTGCAAGCCTTTTTAAAATGTATTTTGTCGCAGACCCTCTAATCTTCATATTGCCTGGAACATTCCCAAGGGCAAATTCCACGAGTCTAGTATCTAAAAATGGTGTCCTTACATTTAATGAGAGGTTTCTACTAATCTTATCAATTTTGAATAGAATATCATCAGGGTCAGATTTAAAGGTCAAAAAAGCCATCTTACCGCTAAGGGTGCCACTATACGAATTCATAGTAGATGTTCCGTAGATCTCTGGTTCAGAAAAGTGTTCTCTAAGAAGATCATCTAAAACC
>JAHFBK010000183.1 GCA_023250035.1 Candidatus Dadabacteria bacterium | reverse complement strand
TTCCTTAGATAAAATTTCAGTTCCCGTAAGTCGAATTACCGGTGAAGCATTTGTTATGAGACCTGTGGAGGCTGTATGAATTTGAAGGGTCTAACAAGTAAGCTTAACTTCAAGAAATTCGCTCTATCTGTTAAAGCTTGGGTTTATCTTATTATTTCCCTTATAGTGCTTATTGTAATTTATTACGTTTTATTGGATCACTATACACCTTATACGAATGATGCCTATATACAGGCGTATGTTGTCCAGATTGCGCCACAGGTTGATGGTCCGGTAACTAAGGTCTATGTAAAAAATGATGAGTTTGTTAAAATAGGGCAGCTATTATTTGAGATTGATTATCGTCCTTATGAGTATAAGGTTAAGAATTTGGAGGCTACGCTGGTAAAGACAAGACAAGATGTTATGCAGCTTGAAAGTGAAATAAAGGCTGCAGAAGCGGATGTTACCCAGAGTAAAGCTAATTTTCTTTACGCACAGAGGCGTTTTGACGATCTTTTACCTTTAGCCAAGAAGCAGTTTATACCACAATTACAGCTTGATCAGGCAAGAGATGACTTGAACGCTAAACGAGCTTTAGTACATAAGGCTGAGGCAGATCTCGCAAGGGCAAGACAGGCCTTGGAACTAAGAATAGATGGTGATTACGCAATAATTAAAGAAGCAGAGTCCGACCTGGCTCTGGCGAAATATTACCTTAGTCAAACCACGGTTTATGCACCGATCGATGGCTATGTAACTAATTTGCAACTGATATTAGGTTCCTATGTTAAGGTTGGTGAAGCGGTTATTACCCTAGTTGATGCCAATAATTGGTGGATTATTGCGAATTTTCAAGAGAATAGCCTTGAGCGTATTCGTCCAGGACAGGCTGCCGAATTAAGCATTGCCACATATCCGGGAAAGATCTTCAAAGGAAAGGTCGAAAGCATCTATTGGGGGGTTAGTACAGGTCAGGGAATACCCTCAGGTAATTTGCCAGATGTTCAAAATCCTGGAAATTGGGTTAAGTTGGCACAGCGCTTTCCCGTTCGTTTAACACTCCACAATCTTGACTCCACTTATCCGCTCCGCATCGGCGGCTCAGTCAGTGTTGCGGTTTTTACTGGAAAGGGTTTGATTTTAAATAGCTTAGCCAAGTTGTGGCTGAGGATAGGAAGTTATGTGAATTATATATATTAAGCTCTGATTGCTCAATATTCTAGCCATTGGCCTTGCATGACGACATCGTCTCGCGAGTAGCTTTTTGTGTGCAAGGACATGATATAACTCGATGATTCACTGTAGCTTGCTACGGGGTTTTTACAATGCTGTATTGTCATTGCGAACGAAGTGAAGCAATCTCTCATTTTAGATTGCTTCGTCGCTTTGCTCCTCGCAATGACAGTTGTAACGGTATATTTTTAAGACTATACCTGCATATAGCTGCAGGGTGATTGACTCTATTGAAACAATTCTCCCTGCAACTTTTGCAAAATCTTGTTCTGGAGTTTCTGGCTTGTTATAGAAGAGATATGGTCTGAGATCGTCTGGTCTATTTTTTCTTTGAGGGATTTAAGTTCCGGAAGGATTTTTGAGATGTATGTTTCATCCTTTGGAACCTTTACTTCCTCAAGCCCTGATTCGAGCCATATCTTTAAATACTCAGCCTCGGCTTCGTTATCACAATCCATGTGATTTTTACCTGATGAAACACGCCAGCCGAAAAGCTCATTTTTAATTTGGATGTCTTTTATCGGGTGAAAGAGTTTTACTGTTTTTAGGTTTTTATGGTTAAGGATTTTATCTCTGTAAAAGTTTCCAATTAGTTTATCCCCAAGTTTTTCTTTTATTGTCCTTGTTAAGAGTTCAACATCAAGACCTTCTTTTGTCTTACCCTTTTTGCCGAAGCTTTTAGCCTTCTCTATCCTAGACCTTACAAGGTCAACTACCGCACGATAAACCTCCAGCTGTTCATCTTCTGTTAAGCCAAGTATATCGCCCATGATGATTTTATCTAGCTCTCGCCTATCGGGTTTAACTTTATCAAGAGATACTTCGTCGGGATAATTTGCTCCAAGTTCATTAAAGATTGATGAGATTGGGCGCTCCAAAAAGTTTTTGATGGTTCTTACATCATCTATGTGGTATTGACGAACGTCCATTACCAACATGGAGGCTGCTTCATACGTCATATTGTCGAGGGCACCTTCTCCAAGATTCACTCTACCAAAAAGCTCTACCATTAAAGCTGCAAGTGTGGAATTCAGATAAAGGAATAGTTTATTTCTGTAGGTCTTATTGTGTAAGTAAATTGCGTAAAATCTGTCACTCGAAAATGACTTACAAGTATTTAATGGTGCTAGCACTCTTTCATTGAAAGCCTTAAACCATAAACCATCTGCTGGAGGTTGGTTCCCCAAATTATACCAAGGGGTTCTACTTTCGCAGGTAGGTCGTTTATGAAAACCTCTCTGCTCTCCTTTATTCAAATATCGTATTACTTTTGTCCCTCTTAACTTGCTTTTGTCTTTTTGCACCATTAGAACTCTATATTTAAGCTCGTTGGGCTTAACAATTATAGACTTGCATTCCATTGGGCTTTTGATCACATAATTCGGCACCCATTCACCATTTTCATCCTTGTGCATCCAGTATTGTTTCTCAATTCCTTTTTCTTTTATCTCTTCTTCTGTGAGATAGAAAAACTCATTAGCACCCGTTTTAATGCCAAATCGTACATCTGCAATTTCTTTCAACGGCACAAGTTTATCGTTTCCCTTCAAGAGTATTTTGAAGAATATTTCTGGCGCCCTCAGATACTTTCCCCATTTAGAACCTATGTATTTGTCTTCTTCTATATCATAGCCCTCTTCCCATAGCTCCTTCTGCTTCTTAGGATAAATCCTAAGTTCATCGTTCTGGTAGAAATTGTTGTGAAAGAGGATTGTCTTCTTTAGGCTCTCTATAGCAACGAGTCTCTGCTTTTGTTTTTCCCATATATCATGTGCAGGAGGAATGAAATACCTCAGTGGTTTAAAGAGATATACAAACCTCACGAAATTTTCATCCCGCTCTTTCTGGTCTTTACACTTTTCAAGGATTATTATGCAGGTATTAACATCTGCATCTTCAAACCAACGCTCAACCTTGGATTCGATTATTGCAACGATTTTATAATTCTTTAAAAATAGCTCTTGAAGCCCTTTGCCATAGTCAACATCCATCCATGAGTTTGAGACAATAAAACCAAACCTCCCACTATCTTTCAAAAACTTCGTCCCATGCACAAAGAAATAAGCATGAATGCCCGCCCTCTTTGAAATATTGGCAAGTTTCCCTTTCCCATCATAAAGGGCTTTTTCTATCATGGATTCCTTGTAGGTCTCTTTTCCCGTTATCTCTGTAATCTCCTCCTGCCTTGTATAAGGAGGGTTTCCAACGATGCATTCAACGGCTCTTGGATAAGGGATAAGAACCTTTCTCCCACTTAGGGTTGAAAGCTCTTTTTTACGAACCTCGTCTCCTCCCATCTTTTCTACAGAGGTTAGATTAAAAAAGTCTTCGTTAATTATCTGTGGATAGTTCTCATCAATTGAAAGGTCGTTTACAGCAAGGTTTATGGTTGAAAGATGAGCAGGAAACTTTGCTATGTCGACACCCCAGAGAGTTTTTAAAATCTCCTGATGAGCCATGCGGTGATTAATCATTTTCTTGTGTTGATAGGATCTAACAAGAAAAGTACCTGCACCACAGGAAGGGTCGAGTACTCTATCATCTTCATGCCTTATACAAAATCCTAATATAAGGTCAACAATATCAGGATTTGTAAAATATTGACCTAAGTTATGCCTTTCCTCTTGTGGTATTA
>JAHFBK010000182.1 GCA_023250035.1 Candidatus Dadabacteria bacterium | reverse complement strand
GAGCAAGAATTGTAGTCCCATGATTCGGCTTGGAGTTAATCTCGATCTCTCCATCAATTAGCCGAATGCGCTCGTGCATACCAAACAAACCGAAACTTGCACCTCGTGAGGCGCGTTTCATCGCGGCACTCACGTCAAAACCAATACCGTCATCACGGATGATGAGTTCCAGCTCCGTATCGGACTGTCGTAATTCAACATGTACATTTTTTGCCCTCGCGTGCCGCACCACATTGGTTAGTGCCTCTTGGACGATGCGAAAGCAGGTAGTCTCAAGATCCGATGGTAAACGTATTTGTAATGCCTCAGTGTGCAATTTCGGAACAAATCCTGCACGCTGTGCCTGGCGATCTATGTACCATTGCAACGTAGTAACTAAGCCAAAATCATCAAGCATAGAGGGACGCAAATCGATCGAAAGATTGCGAACCTGCTGGAGAGCACGGTCAATAGTGACTATACTTTCTTCCAGGCGTTGTGCATATAGTCGATCTTTGTCTAATCCCTCCATCGCCTGCAAATTGATTTTCACCGCTGTCAACACCTGGCCGATTTCATCGTGTAATTCATGAGCAATATGGCGGCGTTCGGTCTCTTGTATCTCAATCAGGCTATGGGAAAGGCTCTGCAGTTGCTCGGTATACAACTGTATTTTCTCCTCCGCCTGCTTGCGCTCAGTAATGTCATCGCAAACTATGAGGATAACTGTGTTATTGTCTGTGTCTTTTACGGCGCGAGCAGTCTCTCTCACCCACAACATACTCCCGTCTTTTCGAACCTTGCGAAATTCCCAACTGGTAATCTGTCCAGGATTCTGTAAACACATACTTACCTGCTCGATGGCTGCTTTTATGTCATCTGGATGAATAATCATAAGAACAGATTGCCCAACCAACTCCTCTGCGGTGTAGCCAAGTTGCTCTGCTCCAAATTCGTTGACGGAAAGAACAGTTCCTTTTGTATCCACTGTGAAGTACATTGATGGATTATCTTCATACAAAGCCCGATACTTTTCCGCACTCTCCCTCAGAGCTTCTGCCTGCTGAGCATTATTGATTGCTATACCGATTTGCTGTGCTACGATTTGCATTAGATTTAATTCTTCTTCATCAAAGGCATTCTTATGAAAAGAATTTATATTTATGCACCCTAACGTCTTCACCTCAAATATAATAGGCGTAGACAAGTAGCTCTTTGTTCCCATCTCCCTTCCAGCAGGACAAATAAGGGTATCCTGGTCTATATCTGGACAGTACCTCTGCTTTCCTTCTATTATCACATTCCAGGAAAATCCTTTCGGATAGGCAATCCTTCCCGCCCGCTCCATATACCCATCAGTAAAGCCCCTATAGGCCTTCATAACCGCTACTTCCCCTTCTTCGATTAGGTAAATCCCAACGTTTTCTGCCCTTTCCATATTCTGATTTACGGACTCAACGGCGTTTTCGAGAACATCTTGGAGATTGACAGACTGATGGACACTACGAGTCAAAGTGTTGATAACAGTCTCGTAACGGTTCTTTTTTGATAACTCTCTATTGAGTACTTCTAGTTCTCTATTTCTATTATCTAAGTCCTCCTCAACCTGCCTGCGCTTAATTATTTCATGTCTAAGTTCTTTCCATCTAAGGAAAGAGAAAATGGTAAAAGCAAATGCTAAAACGACGAGTAGAGTAATAAGTTGATGAATTTCGATTATTTCATGTTTTCTAAGCCATTCTACAGCCGTCTTAAATGCATCAAATACAAATACTGATGCTAACACAAAGGTAAAAATTGTGATTGTAATAAATATGATCAAGTTTCTGAGTATCCTGATTATTTTCCGATATGTATTTATAAGGTCTTTATCCATATCTTTTGCCTTAAAATTTGGGGTTTGCGTATTCGATTTTGCTATCGGTATCTGCAATGACTTGATTGAGCTTTGTTCATGACCGTTACTCCTTGACCGGCTTCGCTCGCCCTCAGTTTCTAATACCTCCAATTCAGCTGTTATTTGAGGGTTTTCTACCAGCTCGCTTATGGGTTGCCCCTTAGTCTTATATTCATATCTCATCAAGCGGCTCCTAAAGTAGGCGGCAAATTCAAACCCCTAAAAAAACCGTATAGTTTTATCAGCCGATGCTATGCTAATTTTTTCAGGTTTTTCTTGATCTCGCCCTAGATTTTGAGGATTTCTGCTGGGAAAAAAGGTTTTTAGTAGGGAAGAATAAGAAGAAGAATAGATAGGAGTGAAATTACATACCACTCCCCATTCGACAACCCGGCCATAATATTCGTCGTTAGTACATTGTCCCCGATGAATCCTTCGGGGATGGTCGTTAGATTTTTTATAAAGTAATGAATAAACTCCGTATAACGACGAATTAACCTTAAATCTTCTTATTCCATCCCCCTTTGAATGGTTTTCGATTTAGGCTCAAACAAACAACTGTTTAAAATTTAAAACTATTCTAAAGCTGATGTCAAGTTGTTTTTTAATTTTCACTACCTCACACATTCTTGCAATGAAAAGTTGGTCCGGTAAGAAAAAGTAGATTTTCAAGTAATCTACAAAGAATGTGCTAAAATCTCCATGATATTAAAGAAAAAATACATAAATATTGAGAGCCTAAACTTGGTGTATCGCGTACTACTTATATTTGGTTGGAATACCAATCTCCATTTAGAGAAAAGTTTTTACATCCACCCAAATAACTTGATCGATGACTCAAGCGGACTGATTATTCTAGTAGGTCTATCGAAATTTCTACTAATTTATGGTTTACCCTAATTTTTTTGTCGCTGATTATGTTATTATAGCAATATGTAGTCAATTGCCACTAGAAACCATCTCTAAAACAACTTCTCTATATCTACTATCTTCACCTCTTCAAGGCTCCTTACTATCATATCCGCCTCAGAAAGTTTCTCAGAGGGATAGGAATTGGTCACAGCTAAGCATTTCATCCCTGCATAATGAGCCGCCTTGATTCCAGCGATTGAATCCTCTATAACCAGGCACTCATAAGGGTATATGATCCTTGATTTCGTTGAATCATGTTTATTAATGCGTTCAAGAGCCTTCATAAAAACCTCAGGATTAGGCTTGCAATTCTCTACATCATCTGCGCATACTATGATCTCAAATTGTCTTCTAATCCCTGCATATTCTAGAATGAATTCTATTTCGTTTCTGAGAGCTCCAGAGCCTATAGCAAGAGCGTATTTGCCATACGTTTTTCGTATAAAATCTACTACCCCAGGAAAAATTACAAGATTTTCTCTGATAAACTTATCGTAATATCTAGACTTGCGTAAGATTAGGGCATCTATTAAAACTCTATCAAAGTTTATAGAATTATCCTTCAAAACCATAGCAAGGCAGGTCTTATCATCAAGTGCAAGATATTTATCATAGTAATCCTTGGCGGTAAGATTTATTCCTTCTTCCCTTAAAGTCAATTGGAAGGCTTTTAGATGTAAAGGCTCAGCATCTATGATAACGCCGTCAAAATCAAAAATAATAGCGTTAAGCATTTGAAAAACACCTCAAATTACTCACACCTTTATTTTATCATAAACATGATTTTAGAATTATTACCATTTAACCAGACAATTACCTGCAGCTGGCCACCGGATTTCCGAGTTATTATTGTGAATTCTCCGGTTAAACCGGGAGGAGTGAAGCAAGCTAATTGTGTGTATACGAGATTGCTTGTTACGGAGCCTGCACTGAGTAGGGGCTGATGCCCTCATCAGCCTTAAGCTCGTTCGGGGAACGAGCCCTACATTTCTCTCTCAAGGACTTTCAGATTATAAGCAATTAAGAATATTCTTAAGCTAATATAATGTTACGCATTAAATAACTTATTGTAACTTCTTAGAATAGTACA